>JAJEAZ010000039.1 GCA_022824105.1 Alphaproteobacteria bacterium | reverse complement strand
GTCCAGGTCCACGGCGCCGAGGCCGCCTGGCGCCTCGGTCTCAGCACCCAGGTGCCGATCGAGCCGGTGTTCCACACCAGCGCATCGAGCCGCCCGATCCGCATCGGCAACACGACGGTCAGGATGATCCACACGTCCAACCGCCGCCGGCTCCAGTTCGCCGGCGAGCCCGCCGGCCTCGCGCTGGCCGCGCTGTGGTATCTCGGCAAGGACAACGCGACGCCGCAGGCGATCGCCAGGATCGAGGCCGCGATCGGCCCGGAAGCGTTCGCCAGGCTCCGAGCGGCCGACATGCCGGCCTGGATGGCGGACGCGCTCGACACGGGGAGCGCCGCCGGTGGCTGACGCCTTCCTGTCGCTCCCGTCGGTCGAGCGGCGGGACATTCTCGAGACCGCCGCCGATCGGCTCGGCCGCCCGGCGGCCATCCTCGAGAAGGACGTGTGGATCTGTCATGTCCTCCATGTCCTCTTCTCCATCCCGGACGGTCCTCCGATGGCCTTCAAGGGCGGCACTTCGCTCTCGAAGGTCTATCGGATCGTCGACCGTTTCTCCGAGGACGTCGACATTACCCTCGACTACCGCGCCTTCGCCGACGGGTTCGATCCCTTCGCGCCGGGCGTCAGCCGGTCCGCGATCCGGAGGTTCAGCGACCGGCTCAGGTCCTGCGTCGACCACCATGTCCGCCATGTCGTCGGCCCGGCGCTGGAAGCCGCCGCCGACGAGATCCCGGCGTCTGGCCGACCCGCCCTCCGCATCGGCGATGACGGCGAACGGGTGTGGTTGACCTACCCCTCGGCCGTCGACAACCCCCACAGCTATCTCGCTACGCAAGTCCTGCTGGAGTTCGGCGGCCGCAACGTCGTCGATCCCAACGAGCGGCACGGGATCGCCCCCGACATCGCCGCCCTGATCCCGGACCTGGACTGGCACGCCGCGGCTGTAACAGTCCTGTCGCCCGCGCGCACCTTCTGGGAGAAGGCCACGCTGATCCATGTCGAGTGTCATCGGGGGCGGCTGGCCGCCGGCCCCGAGCGCCTGTCCCGCCACTGGTTCGACCTGGCCTGCCTCGCCTCGCACGACGCCGGACGGACGGCGATCGCGGACCGCGCGCTTCTCGAAGACGTGGTCCGCCACAAGACGGCCTTCTTCAACGCGGGCTATGCCCATTACGACCGGTGCCTCGACGGCCGGTTTCGCCTCGTCCCCGACGATGACGCCCTTGCCGGATTGGGTTCGGATTACGACGCCATGCGCCGTGCCGGCATCGTGGGCGCCCGGGCGCCGGAGTTCGACGACCTGATCGAACGGCTTCGCGCCCTGGAAGCCGAAATCAACCGCCCATCCTGAGAACGCTGCCTTCCGTTGCACGACCGCCCTGCCGCTCCGCTTCCGGCCCGGCGGCGTCTTGCCGGCGCCGCGTCCCACTCCGCTTCCGCCGCCTGCCTACTGCGTAGCCGGCCCCGTGCCGTCCGGCGTCCCTCACGGGCTCGCTCATGGCGGGCGTGCTCCGCTGCCGGTCGCCCACCGTCCGCGATCATCCGCGCCGCGCCAGCCACAGCCAGGCAATCCAGGCCGGCAGGCTGAGCAGGACGGCCCAGACGGCGATCGCCACCGGCCCGAGCAGGCCCGCGAACAGCGTCGCCGCCACCGTCGCGGCGCCCAGCCCGATGCCTGTTGTCCAGGCCGCGCGCCCGTAGCCCAGGCGCCACAGGCGCCGGCAACCGAACGCCAGCGGCAGGCCGCAGGGCGCGACGAAAGCAAGCGATCCCAATGCCGCCATGACCTCCCCGGGGGCCCCGAACCCGCCGGCCGAGGCCCCGAACCGGACCCCCGCCTGCGCCGCGATCCCGGCCGGCAGCCACAGCAGCGCCAGCAGCCAGAACCCTCGCCGAGCCATCCTTCCCCGCTCGTCCATGCCGCAACCGATGCCCCGGACAGCGCGGCATTGCAAGCCGGCCCGGCCCTTTCGTACACGGAGGCGGAGAAGAGCGGGCCGGGGGGCGAAGCCGTTGACCGAGAGGGAGTCGCGGCAGTCGCAACCGGGGAGATCGACCATGGCGACTTTGACTTATGCGGGGATCGGCTCGCGCGAGACGCCTGCATCCGTATTGGCTGACATGACGGTGATGGCGGGATGGCTGGCGCGCACCGGCTGGCATCTCGCGAGCGGCGGCGCTACGGGGGCGGATACCGCATTCGCATCGGGCGCCCCGGCGGATCGGCGGACCGTCTTCCTGCCTTGGCCGCGATACAACAGTTGCCAGGGACCGGACTGCCGCGTTCTCACCCCGCCGCAACTTTCGGCATGCATGGAAATCGCCGCCGGCCTGCATCCCGCCTGGCACCGCTGCTCGCCGGGCGCCCGGAAGCTGCACGCACGGAACGCTGCCATCCTGCTTTCGGCCACGCTGGATCGCCCGGTGGACGCCGTGATCGCGTGGACGGCCGGGGGACGGGCTGAGGGCGGTACCGGAATGGGCATCCGCATCGCCGAGGCCCGCGGCATCCCGGTGCTGAACCTCGGAGCCATGTCGCCGCGGGCGGTATGCGAGCGCCTGGCCGCCATCCGCCGCGCCGCCTCCGGTTCGTAGAGCAGGAGAGGAGCGCCTGTCGGGCGAGTGTCCGGCAGGCCGGAGGGAGTGGGTCCCCCGCGCCGATGCCGGATCGGGCAGCGGCAGAGGAGGTCCCGCCCATGTTCCATCCCGATACATCCCTCGACATTCCGACCGGCAGCGATCTGCTCGCCGAGATCGGCGTCGGCCGTCACACCGTCCGCGAGATCGCCGAGGACGAGCGCGCCATCCGCTGTCCCGACCGGGGCGCGGTCTATCCCGAACACGGCTTCGCGAGCCTCT
>JAJEAZ010000439.1 GCA_022824105.1 Alphaproteobacteria bacterium | reverse complement strand
ACGCTGGAGAAGATCGCCGCCGGGCACCCGCAATCGAAAATCCACGAGCTGTTGCCCTGGAATTTCGAGCCCGAGGCCGATCCCACCTGATCGCGAAGGTCAACCCAGACCCAGACGTGGGGTCCAGACACCGCTTACGCTCGACCGCCCGGCCCAGCACCACCAGGTTGCGCCCCGCGGACACCGCCTGCGCATCCTCCGCGCGCTCCGCCTGGAACCCCGTCCACTGCATCAGCAGCAGCGCGATCACCGGCAACGCCAGCAGGGCTCCGAACAGGCCCATCGCCTACGGCCCCAATGTGGGCGGTTTGCAGCCGTTGCAGCTGTCCACCCTGAGACTGTTGATCGAACCCGTCTCCGCGCTCGCTTCGCGGGTCACCGACACCGCCTGGCCGGTGACGGATCCCGCCGCCTCGACATTGCCGCCGGCGTCCAGGGCGCCGGTCAGCGTCATGCGCCCGGCCTCAACCGCGCCCCTGGAGCGCATCGACGTGCCCACCCCGAGTTCCTGCGGGATCGTGAACGCGGCCTGCGTTCCGCCGAACGCGAACCCGCCGGTCGCGCTCACCGCCGTCGCGGCCTGGACCGTCAGGCTCGCCGCGGGCTTGAGCGGATCGTCCTGGCGCAGGACGACGTCGCCGCTCACATCCGCATTGCCCGTCGCCGGCACCGCGCCGCTGCCGGCCTCGGCCGCCTCGACGCCGGCCGTGCCCACGCCCACCATGCTCTGTCCGCTGTCGAACACAATCTCCCGATCCATGGCCGCCAGCTCCGGGCGCCCTCCGACCGCGCGCCGGTGGACCCTCTCCACCGCATGCGCCAGCCCGAAATCCGCCGTCGCGAACAGCGATCCCTGCGGCAGGGTCCCGAGAACACCCTGCACGGCCGCCAGATGCGCATGCATGGCCGTGCCGGGACCGCCCACCTCGCCGACCACGTCCATGCCCGCCATGACCGCGCCGGCGCGAAGCGAGGGATGCCGGCTCGCGACGCCGCTGCCCGCGAGCGAGCAGACCGCCATCGGGACCCCGTCCACCATCACGGCGCCGTAGCGGGCCTGGAGCGCGCCCGCCTCGTCCACCGTCTGCATGCCGGCAGGCAGGAAGGGCTGGAACGGCGTCGGCGGTGACCGCAATTGAGCGACCGTGAGGGCCGCAGGCGCGGTTACCGGACCCGGCGGCGCCGCCCACGGGGCCGTGACAAGGCCCGCCTGGACCGCCCGGTGCGCGGCCATGCAGGTGAGGCCCCACATGCGTCCGCGCTCGCGGTCGTGCTCGTCGCGGAACAGCACTCCCTGCGCCCCGTACCAGGACGCCATGAACAGCGCCGCGAACAGGCCCAGCACGATCGCGCCGAACAGCGTGGCGGACCCCCGCCAGAACCGCCGTCCCGTCATCCTGCGCATCGACATCGACCCCGGGCGCCCTGCGGTCAGCGGAACGTGATCGTGATGTGGTTGGCGTCGGCGCCCTGGGCGCAGGCCGTCTGTATTGCGGCCAGGTCCGGGACGGCGGGCGCGGCCGTGTTGACGGTGGTATCCGCCGCGCTGCCCACCTCGATATTGACCACCCCGAAGTCCGCCGCCGCGCCCCCGGAAAACCGCTTGCCGAGATTGAAGCAGGCCTCGTCGCCGATATCCTCGACCGAGATGTGGAACCGCCGCCCGTTCCCGACGATCAGGATATTGCCGCCATAGGGGCTGACGATCGTGGCGGTCGTGGTGCTGCCGGCCGTTACCGACGACCGCGCGCTGCCCGGCACCTTGCCCATCGCCGTCAGCGTCGGAACCAGGTTCGCGTTGGTCCCGTAGGTCGACTGCCCGAAAAAGCCCTCCTTCACGTTCGCCCGCAGCCGGCTCACCAGCTCGAAGGTCTGCACCTCGTCGAACTTCGAGGTCCCGTCGCCGAACATGCCCTGCGTCCAGGCCAGCACGAACGCGCCTATGATGATCCCCAGTATCGCTGCGACAATGCCCATCGCACCCTCCCCCTAGAACGTGTCCACCTGCGAAAAGACCTCGAACACCATCGAGAGCACTGCCAGCGTCGCGATCGTCGAGACCACCAGCAGCGCCGCGTTCAGCACCATCGCGGCCGCGGCCATCACCGCGCCCGAGCGCTCGATCCACCGGTCCGTGAACCCCCGGAGCTGTTCTTCCCAGTCCGGACGCCCGTCCAGCGCCGCCGCGACCGTCACCAGCGTCTCGTCCGGGAACCCCGTCCCGGCCGCCTCGAGCGCGCGCCCGAACCCCATGCCGCCGCGCACCATCCGGACCTGGATCGCCCGGATGCGGCTCCGTACATAGGGCGAGGCGCCCATAGACAGCCGCTCCCAGGTCCGCTCGGTCAGGTCCACGCGCAGGCGCAGGAACTCCAGAACCACCAGGAAGAACGCAGACCCGCTCACGATCCGGTAGAGCGAGAACGGCGCCACGAGGTCCAGCGTCCGCCGGCCCCGGCCCGTCCAGCGCAGGACCAGGACCCACACGGCAAGGATGGCCGCGAGCAGCGCCAGCCCGAACGCCCAGTCGTACCGGTAGAAGGCCGTGGCGAACGCGTCCGTCGCATGCACCCAGCCGGGCCAGGCCGCGGGGTCCGTCGACTCCCGCATCGCCGGCATCATGTAGCCGCCGATATACCAGACCAGGAACAGCACGGCCCCGAAGATCACCACCGGCCAGGCCAGCGCCGTCCAGATCGCCCGCATCTGCCGCGCGCGCATCTCCGCAACCCGCGCCGCAGCCCGGAACAGGTCCTCCGGACGCACCCGGCCCGTGCCGTAGAAGATCATCGCCTCCGACGCCGGCGCCCAGCGCCCGAGCTCCGCCACGAACGGGTCCATGCCCCCCGCATGCGCGAACTGCCAGCGCCGCAGCACCAGCCTCAGCAGCAGGTTGCGCCGGTTCGCCGCCAGCGCCAGCTCCAGCGCCTCGCGAAGCCCGAAACTGTTCCCCAGAAGGTCCGCCAGCAGGTTCCAGAGGTTCACCCGCGCGGCCGTCCGCACCGCCAGAATGCGCACGACGCCGATCAGCACCGCCTCGACGAGGCGCGCCAGGCCGGGACGGGACGCCCCCGCGAAAGCGTCTGGAAGGAAGACGGAACCCCTCACCGCACAGGCTCCCCGCCGTCCGACGCCAGCCGCGGGCCGGGAGGCGGCCTGCCCAGCGCCGCCGCCGCTTCCGTGACCTGCGCGCCCTTCTTCAGCGCATCGAAGGGATCGACCGCGCCGGCGGCGACGAGCTTCCAGAGCTTCGTCCCGATCGTCTCCCCGCCGAGCTCGTCCATCCAGTAATGCCAGGCCTTGATGGCCTGGTTCTCCCGGACGAACTCCAGGTAGCCGTCGTCGGGCACGATCCACTCGGCAATGGCGCGCCGGCCGTTCCCGTATCCGGCCCAGGCCTCGCGCCACAGTTCCGACCTGCCGTCCTTCAGGCAGTGTCTGCACCCCGCCGGATTGCGGAACCGGACCTCCGGCCCCAGAACCGCCATCAGCCCCGCGGGAAGCTGCCGCCCACCCGCCGGACGCTCCAGGCAGCAGGCCGGACAGAGACCGCCGATCAGCGTCTGCTTCATCAGCAGGCGCACATTGCCCTTCTTCACCACCTCCGACGGCTTCACACCCAGGTCCAGAAGCCGGAACAGGATGCCGTTCGCCGAATGGACGTGGATCGTCGTCCAGATCTGGTGGCCCGAATCGATGAACTGTAGCACCTGCCTGGCGCCCATCTCGTCGCGGATCTCGCTCACCATCCCGACAGCGGGATGTATCCGCACGAAATGCATCAGCGCCCGCCTGAAGTTCCGCCCCCGCTGCTCGTCGATCCCCGCCGTCGGCAACGGTATCTGGATCGCGTTCCTGACGATGATCTCGACCGGGTCCTCCGCCGTCACCAGGTTGAGCTCGTGATTGTGCTCCGCCATCTGCAGGTTCAGGTTGGTCGCGATCGTCGTCGTCTTGCCGTCGCCGGTGCTGCCGCCCAGGAATATCCCGCCATATTTCGACATCCGGATCTCGCGGAAGATCTCCGCCACCTCGTCGTCGAACCCCAGGTCCTGGACCGTCGTCCCCTCCTTCAGGCGGTCCGACACGAATATCCGCGCAAACAGATGCTGACCGCCCGGCGCATGCGGACCGCGCTCGCAGCGCAGCGCCGTGATCCCCTCCGGAAGCTTCACCTCGCCCGCCTTCAGGCTGAACCCCTGGAACTCCTGCCTGATCGTGCCCGTCTGCCCCGAGCCCTCGTCGCGCCCGTACATCAGGTGCTCGATCATCTGCTCGCCCTCGCGGACGGTCAGCGGCTTGCCGATCTGCAGCTTCCGGTCATGCACGCAGACCTTGACCCGCGTGTCCTCGGTCCCGACCTCGATCGCCAGGTCGTCGCCCTCGGCCTCCAGCACCTTGTCGAACATGTCGAACACCCGGTCGACCGTTCGCGGGTCCGCGATCTCCAGCAGCCCTTCGCCCCGGCCGCGCCCCCAGGCTTCGGCAATCCGCTCCAGCGGCACCGTCTGCTCGCGCAGCCGGTCCGGCACGACACCCGTCGCCCGGAGCGCCCCCAGCACGGTCCGGACATGCGCGTCCATCGCGTAGCCGTCCGCGATCAGGCAACGCCCGTCCGCCCAGACCGCGCAGACCGCCTGGAACGCATCGTCCATGCGCCCCCACCTCACCAGCCCGCCGGCGTCCACCCATGGCGGCCGCTCGCGCAGTCCCAGCCAGGACAGAATGTCGAAACCCTTCGCCATCAGCGCTTCCCGGGCCTGTAGGGCAGGCCGCACCCAGCCCGGACCCGCTCCGGGACCTTGACCGCCAGGCCCGGCCCCGCATAGGCTCGCCCCGTAACGGCACGGGTCCCGTCCAGGCGATATGTCCGATCCCTTGCCGGGCCCTCGCCGAGGGAGACCGCCCGATGGCGTACCATGCAGGACAGGACCGCCCGCAAACCCCCGACCTGGAGGCGCTCGAAGCCTTCGCGGCTCTCGGGGACCGGGAATCCACGCCGTTCTTCGCCGGACGAGACAGGGAAATCGCCGCCATCGACGCTCTCTGCGTCCGCGCCCTGACGCACGCCAGGGCGGGTGCGGGAATGCAGGGCGCAACCCAGCTCATCCAGGGCGCGCCCGGCGCCGGCAAGACCGCGCTCCTCTCCGAAATGGCCCGGCGCTGGGCTTTGGACGAAACCCTGCGGAACGCCGCTGCCCCCGTCGCCGTCCAGGTCTATGTCGGCGAACTCGCAAACGAGGCAGTCGTCGCCGCAAGGATCGCGGAAGCCGTCGACCCGGAAGCCGGCGAAGCCTGGCGGATGACCGAGATGCGCGACATGTCGGGCCGGGCCGGCCTCCCCGGCATCGTCAGCGCCAGCGGAGCGCGACGAACAGCCACCGCGCCGCCGGTCCCCTCCTTCCACGAACTGCGCCGCCGGTTCCCGCCATCCTCCTGGACCCGGGCGGTCTGCCTGACCGTCGACGAGGTCCAGAACGTCGAACCCGCGGCCAGGTCCGTGCTCGACATGCTGCACCAGGGCATGCCGGGCCTGCCGGTCGTCCCGGTGCTCGCCGGCCTCGGCAACTCCCAGGACGTCATCGCCACCCGCGAGGTGGGCCTCTCCCGGCTCGGGATCGACGCCATCCACAATCTCGGCGCGCTCGCCCCCGAAGAGGCCGGCGAAGCGGTCGAGGCCATGCTCGAACGATGCCATGTCGACCGGAACGGCGCCGGCGAAGACTGGCCCCGTCTGCTCGCCGAACGCAGCGATTGCTGGCCCCAGCATCTCCATAACGGCATGCGCGCGCTCGCCGGCGAGCTCGTCCGCACGGAAGGCCGGCTGGCCGACGTCCGCGCCCGCACCGTCCTCGAGCGCGAGACCGAATACCGCGAACGCGCCTACAGGGCCCGCGTCAGCCCGCAGATGGAAAGATCGCGCCGGCTGGTGGCGGCGTTGTTCGCCGGACTCCCCGAAGGCACGGCCAGGGCGGACCGAATCGAAAGCGAGATCCAACGCCTGGCCCGCACCGATATCGAAGAACCGGGCTGGAGCCTGCCGCGCAGCATGCCGTACGATGAATTCTTCGAACACCTGGTCCACAGGGGCGCGCTGCAGCGAAAGCACGACGACCGCTTCACCTGCCCGATCCCCTCGTTCCGGCGCTTCCTGATCGACTACGGCGCCGACAACGACGGAACGGATATCGGCGAACCCCCGCGCCCGTAGCCCGGCAGGCACCGCCTGCAACTGCCGATCGCCGGAACGCCCGCTCATCGCGAGGCCCTCGACCGGTAGGGGAGGCGGTCGGTCCGCCAGCCCGTCACGCGCACGCCCGGAGGGCGCGCCTCGACCGTGCGCACCACCACCCCGCCCGGAAGGCGGTCGCCCGCCTCGACCCGCCAGACGTTCCTGCCATCCGTCACCGCCGCGCGCAGATCCGCGCCCGAGCCCATCACCGCGAACCAGCCATAGTCGCGCGGCGGCTCTCGCACCGGAGCCGGCGTCTCCGGCGCCGAAACCGCTTCCGGCTCGGCCTTCGCCGCCGCAGCCGCGGCGGCCGCAGCCTCCTCGCGCGCCCGCGCCGCCCTGGCCGCCTCCAGCGCGCCCTGGCGAGCGCCCTCGATCCGCGCCTGCGCAAGCCGGCGCTGCTCCTCAAGCGCAAGCGCCTCGCGCTCGCGGACGGCGGCGAGTTTCAGTTCCTCCTCCGCCCGCGCCGCCGCGCTCGCGCGCAGCACCGCTGCCAGCGACAGCTCCGCGTCCACAAGCTCCTTCAGAACCGCCCACCGGTCCCGGCACAGCGCCAGAACCTCGCGCTCAACCTCCAGCGCCGGGCTGAACTCCGACTGCTCCTGCGCCGCCTCCAGCATCGCCGCGATCGGACCGATCGGACACTCGAACGCCTGCAGGATCGCCAGCTCGTACGCGCCGACAGGAGACCCGGTGGCCGGGGCGGCAGCGGGAGGAGGACTCTGCCGCCCCGGCGGACCCGCAGCGGCCGGGCCCGTCGCATCCGCATGCCGCCCCGGCTGGCCGGCAGTGGACGGAACGGCCGCACTATCCGCCGCTGCCGGTGTCGGTTGGTGGACATCTCCCGCGCCGGAAGAAACGCGGGACGCCATAACGTCCGGAAGGGAAGACTGGCCCGCGACGGCGAGAGCGCCGGTCGCCGGCGACAGGGTTCCGGTGTCCCGCGCGGCCGCAGGGCCCGACGCTGCCGGGACCGTCAGAAGAGACAGGAACAACAGCGCCAGAAGGCGCCGGAACCCGGCCCGCCGCCCCGCCGCGGGGGAATGGCGGGAACGACGGGCCGGCGGCAGGGAACGGCCCGCTGTTTCGCCGCTCCCGCCGATCGAAAAACCCCCGCCCGGCACCGCATTGACCCGAAACCCCGAAACCGGGCAGGCTCCGCCCGTGGCATCCCCCGATACCTTCCGCATCGCGAAGGCGCTCGAAGAGGCCGGCATGACGCCCGAAGAGGCGAGGGTCGCGGCCCTGCGCCTGAGACCCCGCATTCGCCCGAATTCGCCGGAATACCTCCTCGACTCCACCTCGCGGCAACTCCGGAACGAGCTCCTCGAAGCCATCGCCGGCGCCGGAAAACACCTCGACGACGCCGAAGGACGCATCGTCGAGCGATTTGCGGACCTGGACCGACGGCACATCGACGTCTTGAGCCGCCGGCTGGACGCCATCGAATACCGTCTCGCAAAACGCACCGCGCGGCTCGTCTGGAAGCTGTTCGCAGCCTTGGTCGCGGCCCTGGCGGGGCTCGTCGCCGCCGGCATTGCCGCAGTCCTGTACCTGCCCTGACCGGCAGGAGCGAACCCCGCGGAAACCCGCCGCGCCTTGATGCGGACCGGCCCCGCCATGCAGGATGTATCCATGGCTGCACAGTTCGACACGCTCGCCGCCGCAGACGCGCTGGAAGATGCCGGTATCGACGGCAAGCATGCCCGCGCAATCGCAACCCAATTGCGGATCGTCGCCAACACCAGAAAAGCCGTAATGCAGACGGAAGCCGAAGCCGCGCTCGCCCCGCTGGCAACCAAGGCAGAACTCGAAGCCGGCCTCGGCGCACTCAAGGCGGAACTGATCGAGCGCATCGCCAAGACCGAAAAACGGATGCTCCAGAACAGCGCCAAGATGGAACGCCGGCTGATGGAACGAAACACCGCTCTCATCTGGCGCGTTGTTGGAGCCATGGTCGCCGTCAACGCCCTGCTGGTCGCCGCAGTCAAGCTGATCCCCTGAGCGGGTACGACCGGCGCGACGGCTATCGCCGGTGTCGCCTCCTGTCCTGTGATATGGTGTTTGCGAACCGCAGGAGTCCCGGCATGGAACGCAACACCGGCAGCATGGGATCGCAGTACACGACCTACCGGTTCTTCCCGGACGATATCCCGCGCCTCGCAAAGCTTGACTGGAACAGCATCGCCCGGCGCGTGTTCATCGACCCGGCCACAGGACTCATCGCCCTGATGACGCCGTCCTCCCGACATGAAACCCACGCCTGGGGTGCCGGACAGGCCGTCCACCACACCGCAAGACATGCCGGCATGCGCGCCATCGCGCTCGGAGCCACGAGATGGCCGCTTCCGGGCGATCCCGAGAACACCGGCGCCGAACCAGACGCCTGCTACTATCTCGGCGACACCGCCGAACGCTGGGCCCGCGCCCGTCAGCAAGGCGAGGCGGAACTGGACGCGTTCGAGCGGCGCACACCGCCCGATCTCGTGATTGAGGTCGAACGCAGCCGGGGCGACGCCGCCAAGCCCCTCTTCTACCGCCGCCTGGGCGTCCCCGAAATGTGGCGCCTCGACATCTCCGGCAACACGCGCGAAGCCGCCATGCTGAACCTTCAGGCTCCCGACGGACCGGAGGAACTGACCGCGTCCGCCGTGCTGCCGCCCGCCGATCCCGCCTTCGTCCTCGAGGCTGTGGAGCTGGCCGTCGATGGCCGGCTCGACGAACTCGATGCCCTGATCGTCAAGCGCCTCCGAAAGCAGCCGAACACGCCCGACCCCGCGACCTGACCGGGCAGTCAGCGCCGCCATAGTCCGGAACCCGGAAGCTTCTGACATGGACCGCCGACAGGCCAAGGCCTTGGCCGCGCAGCTCAAGATCGCCCCCGATGCCGGCGAGAAAAACCTGATCGAGCGCATCGCCGAGACCGAGCGCCGGGTGACGGAGCGTACAACCTCTCTGCTCTGGCAATCCTTCGGCGCTATGGTCGCGGTCATCACTGCCGCCATCGCCGTGCTCGAATACCTGCGCACGCCGGCCGGATAGCCCCCGACGGCCTTGGGAGCCGCAACAGCACAACCGCGAAACATGCCCGACATCCGCGCCGCTGCCTCAGCGCGTGTTCGGCGTCAACGGCGTCCACACTGTGGGCGTGACGCCGAGACCGCGCGCAAGTTCGGGCCAACGAATGCTCTGCGCATGCTGCTCCTCGCCATCGACCGTCACCTGCAGACGGCCCTTCGTCCAACGCCAGCGGCCCGTGCGATAGTCGCCGCCCGGCAGGACGACCGTCAGTGTCTTGTCGTGGAACAGGAACCGATGTCCGGCATACCGCTCGCCCATCCAGGGCAGCCGCACCGGCTTCCCCTTCGCGATCAGCCCGTCCGTCAGCTGCCAGGCCGGATAGCGGTGGCCGGTCGACATCAAGGGCAGCGGATAGCCGATCGGGTAATAGACCGTACCGACGCCCGGAATCTCCGAAATCGACCACTCCTGGCCTGAAGCGTCCGTCTTCCGGGTTATCTTCCCGAAGCTGTAGACCTTGCCGTCATATCCGATCTGCCAGACCTCGGTGTTCTCCGTCCAACCTTCGGTGAACACGTAGCCGTTGCCCAGCGACGAAAGCAGCACATTGCCCTCCTGCCCCGTCATCCAGGCCTCGACTTCCTGCCTGGTCGTCGTCGGCTTGCCGCCCGAAGCCGCTAGGCCCGTTCGGCCCGGCCCGGTGTGCTGCGAGCCCGGGAAGTTCCGGATCGGCGCATCCGGATCCTGCCGTCGCAGGTCCTTCAGATTTCTCGCAGTCTGCTTCTCGTTGATCCGCATGCCGGCAGCCAGAGCGGCCGCCGGGCAGGCATCCGCCAGAACGCGCGGCCAGCTGTCCTGAATCCAGCCAGACCGGCTCTTCTTCCGTTGGCGCTTGTGAGAGTCCTCGTGTCCCGCCAGAAACTCCTCGCGCAGAGTTCCGGTGTCCGGGTCATAGAAAATCAGCGAACGATGAGTCTTCCCCCGGCCGCGAAGCGTACGTGCCGCACCCGTGGAGTGTGTCTCGAACGACAAACCGTACAACGCCAACGAATACGTCTTGCTGGCTCGTCCGAAAAAACACCAAAAGACCGAACCGTTGTCGCTGATCGCTTGCCCCTGCACAACGTCGGGCAATGAAGGATCCGCGAATATGAACGCCCGCCCGAAAACGAGCTCCCGGAAAAACGCCGCATTGTGGGAACTGTGGCTCCGGAACGCCTTCCAGTACGGCAGCTGGGACAGCTCCGGCAGCGCGGCCCTTGAAGGCTGTTGCCCGTGCGCAGTGCAGGACGCTGCCAGCACACCGGCAAGGATGACCGCTGCCACACTCTTCAATGTCATGATGCCGTCCCTTCGGATTCCCGGATGTTCGCTTCGCCGCGCCACATCCAGGCCATAAACCGGATCACGAGCCCGGCCAGATCGAGGACCGGATGGAACACGGCATTGCCGGGCGCGGCGTGATGGTTGTTGTGCCAGCCCTCGCCCCAGGCGAGCAGGGCAACGAGTACGTTGTTGCGACTGTTGTCCCCGGTGTCGTGGGGCCGCGACCCCCAGCGATGGCAGACCGCGATCACCACGCCGCCCGCCCAGAGCGTCGCCGCAACCGGGACCGCCCAGGCGAACACCGCAAGCCGCCAGTCGACCGCTACCAGCACTGCCGGCCATGCAAGCGCCAGAGGCAGGTAATGGCGGTGAACCCACAGCCCGAACCCGTCGCCCCGCATAGCCCGGCGGATCGCCAGCGCCGGCACCCTGCCTTCGTAATTGCCAATCAGCAGCGCGCGCCAGCCGAGCATGCCCGCCGCGTGCGGATCGCCGTCCCGGTCCGAGTGCGCGTGGTGGCGCCGGTGCAGCGCCGACCAGCCGGCCGCCGACCCGAAGCACCCCATGATGCCAAGCACATGAAACATCGCGGCAGCCCAGCCGGGAGCCTCAAAGCTCCGGTGCGCGAAGTAACGGTGGAAGCCGACGGACAGCCCGACGCAGCCGTAGAGGAAGTAGCAGAACCCGGCGAGTACCCACCATCCGGCGCCCGCTTCGGCCAGCGCGGCCGCCCCGATTGCTACCGCGAGCGTCAGAACCTGGACGCCGGTGAAGAATGGCATCGGGGCGCCGCAGGATCCCGGCGCCAACCGCCTGCGTCTGCGTACCATGACCGGGCCTCCTCTCACAGCGCGCACACGTAGTTGCCGCCCCGGACAGCGAAGCCGAGCTTCTTCAGCAACCGGTCCGTGCGCGCGATATCGACCCCCGACGTGATCCCCACATACAGGCGCAGCGCGCCCGCATGCTTTGCCCAACGCCGGAACCCGTGCAGCAGCTTGACCGCAGCCAGCGAGCCGCGATGCTCCGGCAGGACGTACCAGGAGAAGATCGAAGCCCCGAGCGCCGGTGAGTGGTAATGGGGCGCCGCGACCCCCATCAGCGCCCCGACCGCTCTGCCGGCTCGATCCGCCTGCAACAGGCAGTGCTTCCCCGGCTGCGCCAGCTTCCGCTCGATTGTCTGCCTGACGAGTTCCCCGTCGAACGACAAGCCCCTGTCGCCCATCTCCTCCCAAGCCCGCCGCGCCAACTCGACTCGCTGCGCTATGTCAGCGGCCGTCTGCGACAAGCGAACGGTCACGGCCGCCTCCCGCGATCCTGCCGTTTCGGCCGCAACGGTCGGCAACGGCCTCACTCCACCCGCGGCCCGGATCGAAGGGCCACGTCCCAGAATGCCCTCGGACCCTCAGGACCGACGTAAACCCCTTCGCCGTAGACGGTGTTGCCGGCCACCCGGCGCTTTACGGTTTCGGCAGTCAGCGAGATTAACTCGATCCCCGCTTCGTCCAGGCCGGTCAGTTCGCCGGGGTCGCTCTCGCCGTCCTGGTCGAGGTCCCGCCAGACGCGGAAAAGGCTCCAGTCCTCATCATCGGGATCGAGGGTCCCGTCGCCGTCGGTGTCGAAGTGGCGGAGACCCTCAAGGTCCGTCTCGGAGTTCTCGACATAGGAGAGGAACGACAGCTCATCCGGCGCCGAAATCGCTCCGTCGTCGTCCTTGTCATACGCCAGGAACCCGTCATCGGGGGCAGCCCACGCCATGCGCGTCCGGTAGCCGTCGCCATTGATATCGTAGAACGCCGTCGAGTCCTCCAGCGGCACCAGCTCGACGCCGTCGCCGTCGAGATCGAGTATGATCGGCTTGCCGTCGCCACCGCCGTTCTCGTTGCCACTAGGGGGGTCCGTGGGACCACCGAAATTCGGATCGCTGACGGTGTCTTGCTCAGGCACATCTGTAGAAGTCGATGTAGTACTTTCACTGGTGCTGGTGCTATCCTCGCTGGTGCTGCTATCGCCGCCATTGCCGCCATCGTCGGGGCCGCCATTGTCGTCGCTCGGATTGTCATTCTCGACGATGATCGCCGTACAGTTTTCATCCGTGCTGACCAAACGCCGGCGACCGGCCGACCCGCGCGCCGGCTGCCTCGTCCGCAGCTCGGGCGATCCGGGCCGGAGCACGAACACCCTGATCTCCGTGTTCTGCTCCCAGTGCTCCGTGCAGGTCCCCGTTTGCCCGGAGGGGCAGGAGCACGGGCTCGTCCATGTGTGGACCGGTCCGGTCTCCCAGGTAATGACCGGGTCCGGAATGTCCGCCGCCGGCGGCGCGGCCGCATAGACGACCTGGCAATTGCTCCGCCACCGCGCCCAGTCGCTGCACGCCGCGTTAGCCGGAAGGGTGGGGGGCGACGCGGAGAGCATCGTCGCCCGCGTCGCGCAGTCGGCCGGCCAGGCCGGGGGCGCCGGTGCCAACTCGCGCAGGTCGTTGCAGTTCGGCATGGCGGCCGGACAGTCCGTCACCGCCGTTACCTGGACCGGTATGCGGCGGCGCTCGACCATCGTCCCCGTATCCGGCGCCAGGCAGGATACCGTCCGGTCCTCCGTCTCCCAGCGAAGCCCGGTCGCCGTCAGCTTCGGGTCGGCGACGGCGAGCACCAGCCCCACCCGGTCGCCCGTGGTCGACGGGACCGGCATGCACCCCGGAAGGGAGCCGTCCTGCCGCCCGTGCGCGCCCCTGAACAGCCGCGAGCCCCTCGTGATGAGATGCAGCCCGCTTCTGCCGTTCCCCGAGACGACCGGAGCGACCTGCACCGCCCGCTGATCCCGGCCCACGCCCTTGAGCTCGTCCGTCGCCGCATAGACCGCCAGCACGCCCTCGCAGTAGCGCGCCGTCAGGCCGCGCTCCGTCCAGGACGACAGCCACCAGGTCTCGGAAGGAGGATGGACAAGACCGGTCCACTCATCCGCCCAGAGGTTGCCCGCGTCCGTCACCCGGATGCGCCGCTCGACGCTGCGGAAGGCGTTCTCGATCGACGCCGCGTTCAGCAGCGCCGCCTGCCGGTCGACCCGGTCCGGGTCCCCGCTCTGCGCCTGCACCGTTGCGACCCCTCCGAGCGCCAGCGCCGCGATCGCGGCCCACAGGAACGAACGCTTCATGATACAGCCCTCTCTGGCTTGACTTCACCTGCGGACGGCGCGGCCCGGGCAAGCGGCGCCGCCAGGATCGCGAACTCGTCCTGGAACATGCCCTGCGTGCTGCGCTGGCGTCCCTCGAACCGCCAGCGGCCGGCCTCGAACGCGACCGAGACCACCTCGAGCCCCCCGATCGCGGAGACCAGCGCCACCGCTTCGGCAAGCGGCCGCTCCGTCTCCAGAGCGACTTCCGGCCCGGCCTCGCCCCCGTATTCGATACGGAACCCGCGCAAGGCCAGCAGCCTGTCGATCTCCGCCCGGAACTGCGGATGGCTCTGTCCGGCGACGGCCTCGGACTCCACCAGGACCTGCGGCAGCGGAGCGAACCCCACCGCCTGGCCCTCATCGTTGACGCCGGACCAGAACCACGGTTCCAGCCGCGCCTCCGCAAGACCCACATACACCCGGGGCGGCAGGGGCTTCCGGAGCTGCCACCGGACCTCCAGCACCGGACGGCCCCGCAGCGACCACGGAGCGCCGACATCCTCGTCCATCCGGTATTGCGCATGGCAGAACACGCCGATCCGGTCGAAGCCGGCCAGACCAAGCTCGCGACGCGCGATCTCGTCGCGGCAATGGGCCAGGAAGCGCCGGGTGTCGAGCCCGACCGTGACCCGCGGCCGCTCCTTCTCTTCCTCGACCATGCCGAGCCAGGTCTTGATCGTGACCTGGTTCGCCGATCCCCAGACGACGGCTGCGCCGACCACCGCGAAGACCGCAAGCCAGACGACGCGCTTCCGCGACAGCCCGCCCGCGCTGACCGGCGAGAGCACGTCCACTTCCGCAGCCGCCTGGCGCAGGCGTTCCACATCCACCTGGACCGCGTCCGGGAAGGCATCCCGCAAGCCGGGCGTCACCATCACCAGCGCGCCTTCCGCCCCGGCCGGGCCCACGGCCTCGAGGGCCTCCTGCCGCGACGGGAAAACCTGGTCGCCGTCGGCCAGCAGCACGCCCGCGCTGCACCGGACGACGGCGACGCGTTTCTCGGCGCCGTCCCCGCCGTCCTCCTCCACGAAGGCGATCCACGTCTCCTCCCCGCGCGAGCGGCCCCGGAGCAGCGCCATCAGCGCGCCGGCGAGCGGCACCGTGCCTGCCGGCGCCTCGGCGCCGTCGACGAACCCTGTCTGGTCCGCGACATTGACCGTCCAGGAACTGCGGGTCTCACGCGCCGCACGACGGGCCGCGCGCCCGTCCACCAGGCCGCGCTGCCACAGGAAGCCCGCGGCGAAACGCTGCTCTCCGATCCAGAGCACGCTCATCCGCCCGCCTCCCGGGCCGCGGCGCCGCTCTCCGGAGAGCCGCCATCGCCGGAGCGGACGAGGGCGGCCTTGCCATCCGCCGCCCGGACGAGGCCGCCGGCACCCGCGCCAAGCCGGTTCTCGGAAATGCCGAGCGGCGTCCCGATATCCGCCGTCACCAGCAGCGCCGTCTCGATGCGCGCGATGTCGGCATCCGCCCCGCCCTCCGGCAGCGGAATGTCCGGATGGAACGTGCCCGACCGGCTGCCCGTGGAAGACCGGTCCCGGAAGCCCGTGAGGAGGAGCGTCTCGCCCCGGGCGATGCGCTGCGTCACCACGATCGCGCGCCGTCCGCCCGCAGGAAGCTGGATCTGGTTGCCCGCCGTGCCGAACGACGTGAACTCGGGACGGTCCTGGATCGTCGCCGTGATCCGCGCCAGAACCTCGTCCGGCGCCACGATCCGCGCCACGAAACTCAGCCCGAACCCTGAAGACACCGTGCCCGGCGTCAGTTCGTAGGACCGGACCCCGTCCTCGACCGTCGAGCTGACCTGTTGCAGATAAGCCTGGTCGAACAGGTCGTAGAACTGCGCCGGGCGCCCGTTCAGCGTCGGCACGTCCACCGACAGCAGGCGCGAGGTCGTGCCGACCTTGCGCAGCGCGCTCACCGTCGCCTGCAGGGTGGAGGCCCCGACCGCCGTCGGCTTCACCACGGAGATCGTGCCGCCCTCGACGCCGATCTGGAAGTTCGAGCCGAACGCCTCCGGCAGCAGCCCCGTCAGGCCGACCTCGTAGTCCGAGCCCCTGTCGAAGCGCACCGAATAGAGATGCACCGAGAGCGTCACCGGCCTCAGCACATGCCGGTTCACATGCTCCAGGTAGGCCCGCACGCGCTCGACGGCGCGCGGCAGGCCTGTCGCCGTCACCGTCGCGGCCGCCGCCGAGACCGAGGCCGTTCCCTCGGACCCCGCCGCCGCTTTCGCCTGTGCCGCGATCTCCTCCCAGGGCGAATAGGTCATCTCGGAGGAGATCGACTGCGACGACGATCCGGACGTCGCCTCGCCGCCGGTTCCCGAGGTCGTGGTCGTCACGCTGTATTGCTGGCTGCCCAGCAGAGCATGGACGCCGAAGACCCGGGTCTCGGAGCGCAGCACCTCGACGGTCCCGGCCTCGCCGTCATACTGCCACCGGTAGCCCGCCGCCTCCGTCCAGGCGTCCAGCAGCCGGTCCAGCGGTCCGGCCCACACGCCGGCCTCTCCGGCCAGTTCGTCCGCCCAGGACGACAGCCAGCCGGTCACGAACCTGTTTCCCCGAACAACGCCGGAGCGCGTCCGGACCGCCGCCTGGGCCTCTGCAGACCGGTCGTCGCTCTGCGCTTCCGCCTCGACCTCAGCGCCGGCCAGCGTCTCTCCGGCCCCGAGCCACTCCGGACCGACAATGCGGACCGGAATGCCTGCAACATCCGAAAGCCGGCGCGCCAGCACCTCGTCGCCCGGCTCGTCGCCGAGCGTGACGACGATCCCGGTCTCCGATGTCAGCTCGTCCGGTAGGCGGGCGCGCTCCTCCGTAACAGCCCGCAGCGCCAGATACGGATCTTTCGATCGCGTGAGAGAACGGAAGCCGGGCCTGTCCGGCTCAAGCGACTCCACCGAATCGAGCCGCTCCTCGACCGCCGCAGCGTCATGCCCGACCTGATCCTGGTCAAACCAGCCGCAGCCCGGGAGGCCAAGCGAAAGCACCGCTGCAAGCGCAATCGCGCCCGGCGAATGTTTCGGCCTGTTGACAACTCCCGGCGAATCCAACAGCTTCCCTCACACGTTCCTGCCGGAAAAGATGTGGTGGTAGGAAAACGCTCTACTTCCTGCCCCGCTTCGAGCAGGCGGAGCTGGGGCCGGACGGCGCGCCCGCCTCCTCCGGCGTCATCCCGGAAATGCCGTTTCCGCGCCGCATGTATGCCGGCACCCGCCTTGCCTTCCACGAGCCCATCCGCATCGGCGACCGGCTGCACCGGGAAACGGAGCTTGTGGACCTGACCGTCAAGGAGGGCAGCACCGGCCGCCTTGCCTTCGCGACGGTCGAAAGCCGCATCTCCACGCCGCGCGGCCTCGCCGTGGTCGAGCAGCGCGACACGGTCTATCGCGAGGAGACGCCTGCCGGCGCCGCCAACAGGGCGCCCAAGCGCGCCGCGCCGCCGGAGGACACGGTCTGGGAAGCGGAGGAACGCCCGGACGAGGTCACGCTCTTCCGCTTCTCGGCGCTCACCTTCAATGCCCATCGCATCCACTATGACGCCGTCTGGGCGAAGGAGGTGGAGGGCTATCCGGCGCTGGTGGTCCATGGGCCGCTGTCGCAGTCCTACCTGATGAACTTCGCCCGCGACTGCATGGCGCCGAAGCGCATGACCTCCTTCGACATGCGGGCGCGCGCGCCGCTCTTCATTGACGGGCCGGTGCGGCTGGTCGGCAAGCCGGCGGACGGCGGCTGCGAGGTCTGGGCGGTGACGCCGGAGGGCACCATCGCAATGAGCGCGACAGCGGGTTTCGCCTGAGGCGCGGCGAGAGGAACGAGAAACGGTTGGGAGAGAGCAACATGGCAGAGCAGCTTCAGACCCGTCCGCTCGGCGGCACGCTCGGGCTCGAAGTGACCGGCGTCGATCTGTCGGGTCCGATCGCCGAGGACGTGTTTGACGAGATCAAGGAGAATTTCTGGCAAAATCCGGTTCTCGTCTTCCGCGACCAGGACCTCGACGCGCACAGCCTGGCGGCGCTCGGCCGGCGGTTCGGGCCGCTGCAGCTCCATGTGCTGGTGGACTACCGCCACGAGGAGGTGCCGGAGGTTTCTTGGCTCACAAATGTGAAGAAGGACGGCTCGGTCGACGAGGTGGGCTACAAGCGCGCAACGAGCTGGCATTCCGACGGCACCTTCGAGGAACACCCGCCCGCCGTGGCGATCCTGCACGCCAAGGAAATCCCGTCCAGGGGCGGCGGCACCCTGTTCTGCAACATGATCCAGGCCTATGAGACGCTGCCCGACGAGACGCGGGAGCGCATCCGGGGCCTGACCGGGCGCCACCTCTACGCGGCCGGCCGCGGCGGCAACGAGACCGTCCCGCTGAAGGACTACCAGAAGGGGACGTTGCCGGAGGTCCATCACCCGGTCGTGCGCACGCACCCGGAGAGCGGACGCAAGATGCTCTATGTGAACGACATCCACACATTCGGCTTCGTGGAACTCGACGGCGAGGAAGGCGAGACGCTGCTGAACGGCCTGCTGGACCACGCCACGCGGGACGAGTTCGTGTACCACCACCGCTGGAGCCACGGCGACGTGGTGATGTGGGACGAACGGGCCACCATGCACCGGGGCGCCGGCGACTATGCGCCTACGGAACGCCGGATCATGCTGCGCACCATCTCGTTCGGGGAGCGGCCCGAGTGAACCCGTCCTTCGCCAAGGCCGTCCTGCTGACCGGGGCGGCCGGCGGGCTCGGCGCGGCGATGGCCGAGGCGCTTGCCGGCGACGGGCACCGCCTGGCGCTGGTGGACCGCGACGAAGAACGCCTGCAGGCGCTGACCGACCGGCTCTGGCAGCAATATGGCGAGGGCGTGCTGCTGCCGCTGGCGCTCGACCTTGCCGACGAGGAGGCCTGCGCGGAGGCTGCCGCGCGCGCGGCGGAGCATTTCGGGCGGCTCGACATGCTGGTGAACAATGCCGGCATCGGCATGAGCACGCTGCGTCCCGACTACCATCTGCGCCCGCTCGCCGCGCTCAGCGAGGTGTCGGTCGAGGACTGGCAGCGGTTCGTCGCCGTCCATGCCACCGCGCCTTTCGCATTCATGCGCGCCGCCGCGCCCTTCATGCAGGAGCGCGGCTGGGGCCGGATCGTCAATGTCACCACCTCGCTCTCGACCATGCTCCGGCCGCAATTCTTCCCCTATGGCGCGTCGAAGGCCGCGCTTGAGGCGATGTCGTCCCAGTTCGCCGGCGAGCTGGAGGGAACCGGTATCACCGTGAATGTGCTCACGCCCGGCGGCCCGACCGACACGCCGATGGTGACGGAGGAGAGCGCGCCGGACAGGGGCGCCCTGCTTTCCCCCGCGGTGATGGCCCCGCCGATCCGCTTCCTCGCCTCGGAGATTTCCGACGGCTTCACCGGCCGGCGGATCGTCGCCGCGCTCTGGGACAAGCGCATCGCGCCCGCGGACTCCGCCATGAACGCCGGCGGGCCGATCGGCTGGCCCGGCACGGGGCCGGCCGCCATCTGGCCCGACAGCCTGCCGGGAGCCGAGCGCGCCTGACCCGGCGCGGCGGATTGCTGCACTGCAAAAAGGGCCGCG
The DNA here is from genome assembly GCA_022824105.1 of Alphaproteobacteria bacterium. Lineage (GTDB taxonomy): Bacteria > Pseudomonadota > Alphaproteobacteria > Bin95 > Bin95 > Bin95. The sequence goes on along the minus strand of JAJEAZ010000439.1, from coordinate 2,001 downwards.
CGGCTTGACTTGCCGGGTGCGCGAACCCTAAAAGCCGCCCTTGCCCTTCAACCCGAGCCTGCGGAGGTCCCCTTGAAGGTCCTCGTCCCCGTCAAGCGCGTCATCGACTACAATGTGAAGATCCGGGTGAAGCCGGACGGCACCGGCGTCGAGACCCGGAATGTGAAGATGTCGATGAACCCGTTCGACGAAATCTCCGTCGAACAGGCCATCCGGATGAAGGAAAACGGTTCGGCCCAGGAGATCGTCGCGGTTTCCATCGGCGTGCAGCAGTGCCAGGAAACGATCCGCACGGCGCTCGCCATGGGCGCGGACCGGGGCATTCTGGTCGTCACCGAGGACGAGGTGGAGCCGCTCGCCGTCGCCAAGATGCTGAAGGCGATCTGCGAGAAGGAAGAGCCGGGCATGGTCATTCTCGGCAAGCAGGCCATCGACGACGACTGCAACCAGACGGGCCAGATGCTCTCCGCCCTGCTCGGCTGGTCGCAGGCGACCTTCGCCTCCGAGGTCGCGATAGACGGCGGCAAGGCCCGCGTCACCCGCGAGGTCGATGGCGGTCTGGAGACCGTGCAGGTCTCGCTGCCGACCGTGGTGACGGTGGACCTGCGCCTCAACGAGCCGCGCTATGCCTCGCTGCCGAACATCATGAAGGCCAAGCGCAAGCCCATCGACCGCATGGAGCCGGCGGACCTCGGCGTGGACACCGCGCCGCGCCTCACGGTGCTGCATGTCGGCGAGCCGGAGAAGCGCGCCGGCGGCGTCAAGGTCGAGACCGTCGAGGAGCTTGTGCAGAAGCTCTCCACCGAAGCGAAGGTGATCTGATCCCATGAGCGTTCTCGTCATCGCCGAACATGACAACGCCACGCTCAAGGCGGCGACGCGCAATGCCGTGGCCGCGGCGGCCGAGATCGACGCGGACGTGCATGTGCTGGTCGCGGGCCAAGGCTGCGGCCCGGCCGCCGAGGCCGCCGCGCAGGTTGCGGGCGTCGCGAAGGTCCTCGTTGCCGAGGACGAAGCCTACGAACACGCGCTGGCGGAGAATGTCGCGAAGCTGGTGGTCGATCTCTCCGGCAGCTACAGCCACGTGCTGGCGCCGGCCACCGCAAACGGCAAGAACATCCTGCCCCGCGCCGCGGCGCTGCTCGACGTGGCCCAGATTTCGGACATCACCGAGGTCGTCTCCGCCGACACTTTCGTGCGTCCGATCTATGCCGGCAACGCCATGGCGAAGGTGCAGTCCGGCGACCCGGTCAAGCTCATCACGGTGCGCATGACGGCATTCGACGCAGCCCCGGCTGAGGGCGGGTCCGCGCCGGTCGAGGCGGCCTCCGGCGCCGGCAGTGTCGGGCTCTCCAGTTTCGTCGGGCGGGAGCTCACCAAGTCCGAGCGCCCTGAACTCACCACCGCCGGCATCGTCGTCTCCGGCGGGCGCGGCATGGGCTCCGGCGAGAACTTCAACATCCTGGAAGCGCTCGCCGACCGGCTGGGCGCGGCGGTCGGCGCCTCGCGCGCCGCGGTGGACGCCGGCTACGTGCCGAACGACTACCAGGTGGGCCAGACCGGCAAGGTGGTCGCGCCCGAGCTCTACATCGCGGTCGGCATTTCCGGCGCCATCCAGCATCTCGCCGGCATGAAGGACAGCCGGGTGATCGTCGCCATCAACAAGGACGAGGAAGCGCCGATCTTCCAGGTCGCCGACTACGGGCTCGTCGCCGACCTCTTCAAGGCCGTGCCGGAGCTGACCGGCGCGCTCGACGAATACAAGGCGGAAAACGATTGACCGCCATGCCCAAAGGTCTCGACAGCGGCATCCGCAAGGTCGGCGTCATCGGCGCCGGGCAGATGGGCAGCGGCATCGCCCATGTCGCCGCGCTTTCCGGCTTCGATGTGCGCCTTGTGGATATCGCGGATACGGCGCTGGAACGCAGCCTCGCGGTCATCGGCGGCAATATGGACCGGCAATTGCGCCGGGGCCTGTTCGACGAGGCGGCGAAGGCCGGG
>JAJEAZ010000381.1 GCA_022824105.1 Alphaproteobacteria bacterium | reverse complement strand
CCGTAGAGCGTTTCCTCGTCGGCGGTCATGCCCATGGAGAGGCCGAAATCCTCCGAGCCCAGCGACAGCGAGACGCTGCGCGGGTCGGCATGGGCGATCTCGCGGAGGTTGAGATAGCCCTTCGCCGTCTCGACGGCGATGCAGAGCCGCACCTGGCCTGCCGGGATGCCGCGCTCGGCCTCCAGTTCCGCGACCGTCCGGCTGAGCGCGATCACATGCTCGGCGCTGTCCACCATCGGGCAGAGCAGGCCGGTCAGTTCCGGGATGACGATCGCCTCCAGGTCCCGCACTGCCAGCCGCCAGGGCCGGTTGATGCGCACCAGCGTGTCGATGCCCTGCGAGGCGAAGCCGCGTACGATGTCCGGCGCGGCGGCGCGGGCGGCCTCCTTGGCGTTGGCCGCGACCGAGTCCTCGAGGTCGAGGATCAGCCCGTCGGCCCCGACGCCGGGGCCCTTCTCGATGAACTTCTGCGCCGTCGCCGGGATGAACAGCAGCGAGCGCCAGACGGGCAGGCTCATATCGTCCCCTCCTCCTTGAGCCGGTCGAGATCCAGGCCGAGAGCGCCCAGGATTTCCTCGTTATGCGCGCCGATTTCGGGCGCGGGCGTGCGGATGGCGCCCGGCGTGCCTGAAAGGCGCGGGATGACATTGTGCATGGGCAGGCTGCCGAGCTCCTCGTCCGGCAGGTTGACGATCACGCCGCGCTCCTTGGCGTGGCGGTCTTGCTTGAGTTGCGCCGCGGAGTAGATCGGCCCCGCTGTCACGCCCTCGCGCTCGAAGACCTCCATCGCTTCCGCCAGCGTGCGCTCCGCGATGAAGCCGCCGACGATGGCGTCCACCTCCTCGCGGTTTTCCGAACGCGCGGCCTGGGTGTTGTAGCGCGCGTCGTCGCACATGTCGGCGCGGCCGATGGCGCGGAAGATGCGCATCGCCATGGACTGCATGGAGCCGCTCATGGCGATCCACTCGCCGTCCTTCGTCCGGTAGGCGTTGCGCGGCGAGGTGGTGTTGGAGGCGTTGCCGAGCCGGGCCGGCGCCGTGCCGGTCGCGCTGTGGATCGCCGCGTCCGGGCCCAGTATGGACACCAGCGGCTCAAGCAGGGAAAGGTCGATCACCTGGCCTGCGCCGCCCTTCAACTCGACCTCCCGGAGCGCCACCATGACGCCGAACGCGCCGTAGAGCCCGGCCACATTGTCGGCGAGCGCAAGCGGCGGCAGGGCCGGCGGCTTGTCGGGAAAGCCGTTCTTGTAGGCGAAGCCGGACATCGCCTCGACCAGCGTGCCGAAGCCCGGCTTGTGGGCGTAGGGGCCGGTCTGGCCGTAGCCGCTGACGCGCGCGACGACGAGCTTGGGGTTGCGCGCCAGCAGGACATCGGGCCCGAGCCCCATCCGCTCCAGCGCGCCCGCCTTGAAGTTCTCGACCAGCACCTGCGCCGTCGGCAGGAGCTCCAGCAGGACCTCGCGGCCCTTTTCGCTGCGGAGGTTCAGCGAGATGCTCTTCTTGTTGCGCGCATACACCTTCCAGCTGCAGGCGACCCCGGCGGCGGTCCAGTGCCGGAGCGCGTCGCCTTCGGCCGGGTCCTCGACCTTGACGACCTCGGCGCCGTGGTCGGCCAGCACATGGGAGATCGCATTGCCGGCCACGAGCCGGGAGATGTCGAGAACGCGCACGCCTTCAAGCGCGCGGGGGGCGTCGGGCCGGTAGTCGAGGTCCATGGGAGGGCATATCCGCGTCGGGAACGCAGCCGATGGTGCGCCATCGCCCCGCCCCCGGCAAGGCCCGGCTGTCGTTGCCGGGTAGCGCCCGACCTTGGCCTCATCCGTCGCCCCGGCCCCCGAGCCGGGGCCCAGCCTCGGTCCTGGCGGCAGCTTCGGCGGTCGATCCCGTTCTTCACCGGCTGCGGCGGTGGCGCGAGTCAGGGATGGACCCCGGATCGAGGTCCGGGGTGACGATTGGGGTTCTACGGACGGACCCGCTTCAACCCGGGCAGACCGGGCGCTAATAGGTGCCGGAGTCGCCCATGTGATGGTGGTCGATGACCGAATGGGACGCCGCGCCCGCGAAAAACGACTCCGAAGCGGCGCCGTGGCTCAGATGGTCATGGGCGGCGACAAGACCGGCGGATGCCAGGACGGCGTCGCCTCTTTCCATTTTCCGGTAGTCGCGGGACGCGAGGACGAACAGCAGAACGGCTATCGCGACGATGGCAATTACGAAGCCCATGGACCGCCTCCCGACTTGCCGTCAGTTCCGGATTATCGCTCTCGGCGGCGCCTTCGACAAGCGCCTACCGCCCCGGCTCCAGGGCGGCGCGAATGCTTCGCAGGCGTCGGGCGAGCAGGACGATGGCGGCGAGGCAGAGGCAGGCGCCGCCGAGCACGGGCCAGGAGAGGCCGATGCGGTCGGCCAGCGCGCCCATGGCGAGCGCGCCCAGCGCCGGGCCGGCGCGGAAGGTGAGGCCGTAAACGCTCAGCACCCGGCCCAGCATGTCTGACGGCGTGCCCATCTGGATCAGGCTCTGCGCGCCGACGCCCATGACCAGCATGGCGAACCCCGCCACCGCCAGCGCCGCCAGCGCGAATTCGAAATGCTCCAGGACCGAAAACAGCGCCACCATGGCCGCATGCACCGCCGAGCCGGCGAACACGATCGGGGCCAGCCCCTGCCGGTTGCCGCGCCAGGCGAGCCAGAGGCCGCCCGCAAGCGCGCCCAGCCCGTTGACGGCGATCAGCATGGAGAAGCCCTCCGCGCCGCGCTCGAACACCACATCGGCGAAGGCCGGCAGCAGCTCGACATAGGGCCGCACCAGCAGAGCCCCCGCCAGCAGCAGCAGGATCAGTGGGCCGACGCCGGCATGGCGCCCGATATAGCGGAAGCCCTCGCCGATCTCCGCGAACAGGCTCCGGCGCTTGCGGGCCGTCCGCAGCCGGGGGCTGAGCCGCAGCATCGGCAGCACGATCAGGAAGACGGCGAAGGTCGCCGTGTTGCAGAGGAAGGCCCAGCCCGCCCCGGACACCGGGCCGAAATGCAGGAGCAGCGGTCCCGCCAGGGTCGGGCCGATGAAGCGCGCGCTGTTCCAGCCGATGGAGTTGATCGCCACGGCCGAAGGAATGTCCTCGCGGCCCACGAGCGACGGCACCAGCGACAGGCGCGCCGGCTGCGCGACGGCCGTTGCGGTGCCGAGCAGCAGGGTGAGCAGGAAAAGCGACGCCGGTGTTGTGAGGCCGCCGACGGTAAGCAGGCCGAGGGTGAAGGCCTGGAGGCAGAGCAGGCCCTGCATGGCGGCGATGATGCCAAGCCGGTTCAGCCGGTCGGCGACCGCGCCGGCGAACGGTCCGAGCAGGATCGACGGCAGGAATTCCGCCATCGCGATCAGGCCGAGGAAAAACGCCGATTCCGTCAGTTCCCAGGCGAGCGCGCCGACGCCGGTGCGCTGCATCCAGGTGCCGACCAGCGAGACGGCGTTGCCGGTGAAGTAGAGGCGGTAGTTGCGGTTGGCGAAGACGCGCCCGATACCGCTCCCCGCAGGGCGGGCGGCCATCAGTCCAGCCGGTAGCCCTGCCGGCGCAGGAAGGCGCCGAAGTCCTCGCGCTCGGTGTGCGAGACCTGCCGCGCCTTGTCCTCGGACCAGCCGTAGAAGGCGGCCTCGCCATAGAGGCCGGTGTCCCGCTGCTTGTCCGCCGGAATGCTGTAGACCGCGTCGCGGCGGCGGTCATAGGCGTCGATTCCGGCGGCCAGCTTGCCGTCGTCATAGCGGTCGGTATGCACCGTGACCGAGGGCGGCACCCGCATGGAGACGTAGCCTTGGGCCGCCGGCCAGCCGACGCAGAGCCCGGCGACCGGGAACACCCATTCCGGCAGGCCCAGCAGTTCGCCGATCCGGACGGAATGGTTGCGCACCACGCTGATCGGGCAGCAGCCGAGCCCCATCGCCTCCGCCGAGAGGATGAAGGTCTGCATGGCGAGCGCGGTATCGACGGCGGGGTTGAAGGCGGCGTCCAGGTGGTCGTTGGCGAAGGGCTTGCCGCGCAACTCGCAGATGCGCCTGATCCGCCGCCCGTCGCCGCACCACACCATGAACACCGGCGCCGTGCCGATCCACGGCATGCCCGGGATGAGCGCCGCGACCTGGGCCCGGAGCGCCGGGTCGACAACGCGCACGACCGAAGCCTGCTGGAGGTCGGACTTGGCGCTTGCGGAGAAGGCGCAGGCGAACAGCAGGTCCAGCATGTCCTCCGGGACCGGCCGGTCGGCGTAGCGGCGGTGGGTGCGCCGGTCGAGGATCGCCGCAAGCGGGCCTTCGGCCGGCAGGCCGGCGCCGCCGGGCGTCTCGGGGCCGTATCGCTTGGTCACCAGGTCGGCCAGGGTTTCGGGCATCGGCTTCCTCTCCGCGTCGCGCCGGGAACGAGCCTACGCCGCCCGAACCCGCGGCGGAAGATGGACCCCGGATCGCTGCTTCGCTCCGTCCGGGGCGGCAAATGAGGCGCTACGGACGATTCCGGTTCGACTCGACCGGATCGTCCACCCGCCCGACAAGCCGGTAGACGGCGACCGGCGCGGCGCGGCCCTTGACCTCCATCTCGCCCACCGGCTCCACCTCGAACAGCCCGCCCAGATCGGCCACCGTCGAGGCGCTGACGGTGATGGCCACCTCGGCGTCGGGGGACACCTCCTTGCCGATCTGCTCCAGCCGCTGCGCGATATTCACATCGTCGCCGATGACCGTGTAGTTGACGCGGCTTGGCGTGCCGATATTACCGGCCGTCGCCTGCCCGGAATGAATGCCGAGGCGCACGCGCACGGGCGGCTCGCCGCGGGCTTCGCGCT
>JAJEAZ010000527.1 GCA_022824105.1 Alphaproteobacteria bacterium | reverse complement strand
CGTTCGGCCGCCGTCAACACAGCCGCCTGGAGCGCCCAATAACCCTTGTTGAGCGCGGAATAGAGCATCTTCTGCGCCGAAGCCCTGCCGATCTCCGGACCGAGCGGTCGAACGGCGATCCTTTCCGACGCCAGCACATCCATGATCGAAGCCGGCGCGCCCGACACGTAGAACCGGGTCGGCTTCGGCCCCCTGGGAGAAGGCCCGACAATGCCGCCGTCCACAAACCTGTCCGCCGGGAAGCGGGCCGCGATGCGCCGCACGGTCTGCGGGGCGACGGCGTTCATGTCCGCAAAGACCGGCCCGTCCGCGCCGACCCTCTCCGCCAGCGCCGCCGCAAAGCCCTCCGCAGCCGCCGGCGGCATGATGGAGAGGACCAGGTCCGAGGCCTCGACGACGGCGTCGAGCGACCCCAGATCCTCGAAGCCGGCGGCTTCCGCGAGTCCGCGCGTCCTGTCGCTCCGCCCGGAAAGGCCGGTGACGACGCGCAGCCCGTTGCATTCCCGCAAGGCCCGCCCGACGCCATGTCCCATATCGCCCGGGCTGAGTATGCCGACTGTCTTTACCGTCGCATGCCGCATCCGGCTCTTTCCTCCCGCTCCCCGCTCCGGCAAGTTTAGGGGCAACCGAGAGGAGGGGCACCCCCATGAAGGCCGTCGAAGCGATTTCGGAAATCCTGAAGCGCGAAGGCATCGACACGATCATCGGCTACCCGGTGAACCACGTGCTCGAATATGCCGCGCATCTCGATATCCGCCCGATCATCGTCCGGCAGGAGCGGGTCGGCCTGCACATGGCGGACGCCATCTCGCGCATGACCTCCGGCGCCACCGTCGGCGTCTTTGCCATGCAGCACGGTCCCGGTTCGGAGAATGCCTATGGCGGCATCGCGCAGGCCTACGGCGAATCGGTCCCGCTGCTGGTGATGCCGATGGGCTACCCGCGCCGGATTGCGCATATCCACCCGAACTTCAACTCGACCCAGGCGATGAAACCGATCGCCAAATCGACAGAGCCGATCACCTCGGTCGGCGAAATCGCCAATGTGATGCGCCGCGCCTTCACCCGCCTGCGCAACGGGCGCGGCGGCCCGGTGGTGGTGGAGGTCCCTGCCGACCTCATGAACGAGGAACTGGAGGGCGAGCTTTCCTACGAACCGGTGCTCTCCACCCGCAGCGGCCCCGACCCGGAGGCCGTGGCGAAGGCCGCCGAGATGCTCATGGCGGCGGAGCGGCCGGTCATCTATGCCGGCCAGGGCGTGCACTATGCCAGGGCATGGCCGCAACTGAAGGCGCTGGCGGAACATCTCGCCATCCCGGTCTGCACCAGCCTCGAGGGCAAGAGCGCCTTCCCGGAAGACCATCCGCTCAGCCTGGGCACGGGCGGCCTCGCCATGCCCCGCCCCGTGCGCAGCTTCCTCGACCGGGCGGACCTGATCTTCGGGATCGGCTGCAGCTTCACCGAGACCAATTTCGGCGTCTCCATGCCGAAGGGAAAAACCGTCATCCACGCCACGCTCGACCCGATGGACCTGAACAAGGACGTGCCGGCCGCGCTCGGCCTTGTGGGCGATGCGGAACTCACGCTCAATGCGCTGCTGGCGGCGCTCGAGGGAGAGCCGATACGCGATTCCGGGCCGGTTGCAGCCGAGATCGCGGCCGGCATGGAAAGCTGGCTCGCCGAATGGGCGGCGAAGCGGGAGAGCGACGAGGCGCCGCTCAATCCCTACCGCGTGCTTGCAGAGCTGGAACGCGCGGTGGACAAGAAGAACGTGGTCATCACCCACGATGCCGGCAGTCCGCGCGACCAGCTCTCACCGTTCTGGAAGGCGACCGAACCGCTGTCCTACATCGGTTGGGGCAAGACGACGCAGCTCGGCTACGGGCTCGGCCTCGCCATGGGCGCCAAGCTCGCCTGCCCGGAAAAGCTCTGCATCAATGTCTGGGGCGACGCCGCCATCGGCTTCACGGGCATGGACTTCGAGACCGCCGTGCGCGAGCGCATCCCGATCCTCTCCATCCTGCTCAACAACTTCTCCATGGCGATCGAGCTCAAGGTCATGCCGGTCTCGACGGAGAAGTTCCGCTCGACCGACATCTCCGGCGACTATGCCGCCATGGCGCGGGCTTTCGGCGCCTATGGCGAGCGCGTCACCGATCCGGGCGAAATCCAAGCCGCCATCGCGCGCGGCATCGCGGCGACGGAAGCCGGCCAGCCGGCCCTGCTGGAGTTCATCACCTGCAAGGAGGTCGAGGTCTCCCGGCAGTAGGAAAACGGCAGGCCGGCTACGCCGGTAGAGCGCGGGGACCGATTGCAGTGCCTCGCGCCGGCGGCCTCGCGCTTCCTCGATACGCGGTGTAGAATAAAGCCATGGCTACGACCTTCGATACGCTCGCGGCCGTTCGGCGTCTGGAAGATGCCGGCATGAAACGGGATTTGGCGGAAGCCGTTGCGGAAACTGCGTTTCAGGCTAGCGGAGCAGAGCACGACCGGCTAGCGACCAAGGCAGACCTTGCAAATCTCAAGGCGGAGTTAACGAACAAAATATATGCCGTAGCTGCCGCCCAGGCTGTACTGATCGTTGCATTGTTGAAGCTACTTCCCTGATCGACAGGCCGGTTACGCCGGCTCCCGCATCGTCACGAACTCTTCCGCGGCGGTCGGGTGGATGCCGACCGTCGCATCGAACTGGGCCTTGGTCGCGCCCATCTTGATGGCGATGCCGAGGCCCTGCGCGATTTCCGGCGCGTCGGCGCCGATCATATGCGCGCCGAGAACGCGCCCGCTTTCCGGCTGGACCACGAGCTTCATCAGGGTGAACTCGTCGCGGCCGGTCAGCGTGTGTTTCAGCGGGCGGAAGCGGCTCTTGTAGATGTCGACCTCGCCATGCTGCGCACGCGCCTCGGTCTCGGTCAGCCCCGCGGTGCCGATGGGCGGCTGGCTGAAGACGGCTGTCGGCACATTGGCGTGATCGGCCTGCCAGGGCCTGTTGCCGAACACCGTATCGGCGAAGGCATGCCCCTCGCGGATCGCAACCGGCGTGAGCGCCAGCCGGTCGGTCACGTCGCCGATGGCATAGATGTTTTCGACCGAGCTTCGGGAGTCCGCATCGACCTCCACCGCTCCCTTGCGGTCCGTCGCGACACCGGCGGCTTCCAGGCCCAATCCGGCAGTGTTCGGGTTTCGCCCGGTTGCAAACATGACAAGGTCGGCTTCGACCACCCTGCCCGTGTCGGTCGCGACCCGATAACCCCGGTCAGCCTGTTCTATGGCGGTGGGATTGGTCCGGTTGACGATCTCGACGCCGTCAGCCTGCATCTGCTCGCCGAGTTCGATGCGGATATCGTCGTCGAAACCGTTCAACAGGTGCTCGGCCCGGATCATTTCCACCGTCTCGACGCCGAGGCCGTGGAAGATGCCGGCGAACTCGACGGCGATATAGCCTCCCCCGACGATCAGGATGCGGTCGGGCCGGCTCTTCAGTTCGAGCGCCTCGTTCGAGGTGATCGCGTGGCCTATTCCCGGGATGTCC
>JAJEAZ010000294.1 GCA_022824105.1 Alphaproteobacteria bacterium | reverse complement strand
ACACCATCGTCATCGCCACGGCCGACAAGGCGGAGCTCGCCGGCACCGTGATCGCGCTCATCGGCGCGGGGCATTTCGCGCTCGGCACGGTTTCGGGCCTGGCGGTCGGCCAGTTCCACGACGGCACCGCGCTGCCGCTGGTGCTCACGGTCGCCGTCTGCGGGCTCGTGTCCTTTTCCGCCAACCGCTGGCTCGTGCGCGCGCCCGAGGCCGATTGACTCCGGACGCTCCGCCCCGGAAGATTCGACCGTCCGGCGCGGCGCCGGCAAAGCCATGAGGAGAGGATACGGCCCCGATGGAGATCGGCTTTTTCAGCATGCCTTCGCACCCCCCCGAGCGCGACCTGCGCGAGGGCCATGAATGGGACCTCCAGCATATCCGCTGGGCCGACGAGCTCGGCTTTACCGAAGGCTGGATCGGCGAGCACCACACCGCGCCCTGGGAGCCGCATCCCGCCCCCGATTTCCTGGTGATCGAGGGCCTTCGGCAGACCGAGGCCATCCGGCTCGGCCCGGGCGGTTTCCTGCTGCCCTACCACCACCCGGCGGAGCTCGCCAACCGGATCGCGATGATGGACCAACTGAGCCAGGGGCGGCTCAATTTCGGCGTCGCCGCGAGCGGGCTGCCGAGCGACTGGCAGATGTTCAACGTGGACGGCATGTCCGGCGAGAACCGCGACATGACGCGCGAGGCGCTGGACATCATCCTGCAGCTCTGGTCGGACGAGCCGGAGTTCGACTACAAGGGCAAGTTCTGGCATGTGACCAAGGGCGCTGAGATGTTCGGCTTCCTGCGCCCGCACCTGTTTCCCCTGCAGAAGCCGCATCCGCCCATCGGCGTGGCCGGCCTCTCCAAGAATTCCGACACGCTCAAGCTCGCCGGCGAGCGGGGCTTCCTGCCGATGAGCCTGAACCTGAACCCGGCCTATGTCGGCAGCCACTGGGATGCCGTCGAGGAGGGCGCGGCCAGGGCCGGGCGCACCGCCAGCCGCGGCGAGTGGCGCATGGTGCGCGAGGTGTTCGTCGCGGAGACGGACGAGGAGGCCTGGCGGCTTTCGGTCGGCGACATGATGGGCCGGATGATGGGGGATTATTTCCTGCCGCTGCTCGGCAATTTCGGCTTCCTCGAGTTCCTGAAGCACGATCAGGATGTGCCGGACAGCGACGTGACGCCGGAATATTGCGCGAAGCACAACTGGCTTGTCGGCTCGCCGGCGACCGTCGCGGAGAAGCTGGAGGCCGTCTATGACGATGTCGGCGGCTTCGGGCAGCTCCTCCTGTTCTGCTTCGACTATGCCGACAAGCCGGAGGCCTGGCGCACTTCGATGGGGCTCCTGATGAACGAGGTCCTACCGAAGGTGAGCCACCTCACGCCCGAGGCCGCCGCAGCGGCGTAAACGGCAGTTCCTCCGTCCGGCGCCGGAAGGACGAGGCCCCCGCTCCGGCCGTGCCGGGCGCGGCGGCCGTCCGGTCAGCGGCCGGCCCATTGCCCGGACGAGTCCGGCAGGGCGCCGGCATCCTGAAAAGCTGCGCTGTTTTGTCTCGATAATGCGAAGCATTCGCATCTTGAGTGCCGCCGCGGCCGCGCTATAGTTGCGATTGACTATCAATCGCATCGTAACGGCGGGCAGGACCTCCTCCGTCCTTCCTTGCCGCTGCATGGGCGGCGCAACCGCGCAGCGCCGCCCATGCACCCTCTTCCGGCCGGGAGCTTGAAATCCGTTATTCCCGGCTTTTCCGGTCTCGCGATACAGGACGATGAAAGCCGATCAGGCCAAACCGCCTTCCGGGTGTTCCTCCTGGAGTTTTTTCAGTCGCAGCGCGGCGACGTAGAGCACGGACGGAACGGTCACCCGATATGCGGGACCGGCCAGGTCGTAAGCCGTCCAGGTTGTTGTAAGCGCCAGCCCCACCGGTCCAACGGCAACCGACAAGCTGCGCGCCAACAGGGCGTTGGCGCGCAGGGCCAGGCCTTTGCCAACGGTGTGCTTCCCGATGCCGCCTATGATCCCGTTGACGACGATGAGCGCCCATTTATACGTTGCAAAGCCACCGGCTCGCAGCAGCATCTGGGCTGCAGCCACCGCCGCATTGGCTCCGAGTTTCGATGCGTTTTCCTTGCCCAACGCTTCGAGGAGCGCGGCGCGCTGTTCTGAATCGAGCTCTTCAAACGTGTCCGCCAGCGCCTTCTGCAGGAGACTCCCCTCGATCGACAGAATGCTCGCCCCCTTGTTGTAGTTGACCTTCAACCGGTCGCACACGTCATAGAGGATGTCCCGGTAATATGTGCCCGTGCCTCTGTAGAGGTTGGAGATCGAGTTGCCCCCGAAGGTTTGGATTTCGGTGGCGATCTCCCTCCAGTACCTGTTGTGGTCGGGGGAATGGGACTTGTAGCGCTCCGTCTGCGTGAGTCCCTGGTTCCTCTGCCCGGTCAGAAACTCGACGAGGCCGTGAAGGTCTTCGCTTGCAACGCCCTCCAGGAAATCCAGACCTTCATCGGGCCTGTACTCGTAGCTCATGGTGATTCGTCCCTTTTGCGAGCCCAAGATTGTTGAAACCATCGCCGTCAATACCTCGCCCTTGAGAAACACGCCCATCGGCCCCGCAGACTCTCCGGGGGCTGTGGGGCCGGATGTGTTGGAGTCGGCTCGGTCGCGGCTGCTGTGGACTTCGACATCCTCTCGCCGCAACGCCCGGACGACATCGTCCGCTTCCGTCGTCAGTTCGCTTACGGACACGTCGAGCTTCGATGCGGCCTTGGCCAATTGATCGATGCTCAGCGCCGACAGCCCCGCCTCGATGCGCGACCAGGTGGAGCGGTTAACGCCCACATGCTGCGCCAACTCCTCCTGATCCATTTGCTTCTGTCGGCGCTTCAATGCGATCAGGCGGCCGAGCACCGTTTGGTATGTCGTTTCCGACTTCATTGGACGACCCTCGCTCCGGGAAACTTGTGCTTTCACACATGAATGTGCATCATATGCACATTCATGTCAAGCCGGACATGTGCAGAAAGACAAGACTTCCCGGTCGCCGGCGATCGTATCTGTCCGGCAAGGTGCGGGACCGGGGACACATGGTGTAACATCCGCCGCTGTATCGCAGCCCGCCGGGGGCGTCTGTCGGGGCTCTTGGGAGCCTCGCAGGCGGGCTCCGGATACAGTTCCGCGAATGAGAATGTTCCAAACCGGGGCGCAGAACGCGCCCGACCGCAGGGGGTCAGCCGTCCAGCCGGTAGAAGCGGGCGGCGGTGTCGTGGAACAGCGCGCGGCGGTCCGTGTCCGGCAGGTTCCGGACCATGCGCTTGTAGGCGCTCATCATTGCGTCGTAGCCGATCCTGAGCCCGTCCACGGGGAAGTTGCTTGCGAACATGCAGCGCTCCGCGCCGAACAGCCGGATCGTCTCGCGCACCAGCGGGCCGTTCTCCTCCTCGCGCCAGGGGCCGTCCGGCAGGCAGAGGCAGGAGAGCTTGACCGCGACATTGGGGCAGGCGGCCAGCGCCGCCATGCCGCGCCGCCAGAGGTCGAGCCCTTCCGGCGAGCGGTCCCAGGGGAAGCCCGTGTGGTTCAGCACGACGGGAATAGCGGGGAAGGCGCGGGCGACTTCCGCCGCCTCCTCCAGATGCCAGGCCGGCACCCGCAGGTCCCAGGAAAGGCCGTAGCGCTCCAGCAGGGCGAAACCCCGGAGCCAGTTCTCGTCCTGCATCGTGCCCGGCCGGCCGCGCACCGAAAGGCCGGGCCGGGCCGCTGTCACCGGTTTGGAGCGCACGCCCCGGAAGCGCCGGGAGGCGGCGATATGGCGCTCCAGCACTTCGGCGCAGTCCTCCCGGTGGAACCAGGCATGGCCGGCAATGGCGGCCGGCATGCCGTGCGCTTCGGCGATGCGGTCCACCCAGATCGTCTCCTCGACCTGGAGGCTCCGGTCGCATTCCGCCTCGACATGGACGGTCGCGACGACATTGTGGCCGGCGGCGTCGCGGCGATAGTCCGCCGGCAGGTAGTTCCGGCGGAGCGGCGCGTAATCGCCGAGGAAGAAACCGCCATGCGGCTCCGGGTCGTGGAGCCAGGGATAGCGGAGCGCGTCCAGGTCCCAGAGATGGTGGTGGGCATCGACGATCGGCAGGTCGGCGTCGGACATGGCGGTCTCCCGGCTGGCGGGGCGCATCCTGCCGCGTCCCCGGACGGCGGGGAAGGCAGGCCGCGCCCGTGACGCTCGCCCCCGGAGACCCGCCGCCCTTCGTTATCCGGCCCGGCCGGGCGGAGTCGCCCGTCGTTTTCGTCTGCGACCATGCGAGCCATGCCCTGCCGGCCCGCCTCGGGGACCTCGGCATATCGGAGGCCGAGCTCGGCGACCATATCGGCTGGGACCCGGGCGCGGCCGTCGTCGCGGCGTTGCTGGCGGCGCGCTTCGAAGCCCCGGCGGCTTTCTCCGGCTATTCACGCCTCGCCATAGACTGCAACCGCGATCCGGACGATCCGACCTCGATCCTGGAGGAGAGCGACGGCGTGGCGGTGCCCGGCAACCGGGGCCTCGACGCCGCCGCGCGCGCCTGGCGGCGGGACGAGCTGTTCGAGCCCTACCACGCCGCCATCGAGAACATGCTGGACGGCTGCGAGGCGCCCCGGGCGTTCGTGTCGGTCCACAGCTTCACGCCGCGGCTGGCCGGCGGCGACCTGCGGCCCTGGCATGTCGGCACCTTCTGGAACGAGAGCGAGGGGCTCGCCCGGCCGTTCATGGCGGCGCTGGCGGAGCCGGGCATCCTCGTCGGCGACAACCTTCCCTATTCCGGCCGGTCCCGGCGCGGCTACACGACCCGGCGCCATGCCGAGCCGCGCGGCATCCCGCATCTCGGCCTGGAGATCCGCAACGACCTCATCCGCGACGGAGCCGGCGCCGCCCTCTGGGCCGGGCGCATCGGCGACGCGCTCGCGGCGGCGCTGGGGCTGTAGCCTCCGGGCCCTATTCCGCCGGCGCTGGCCGCGGCCCGCCGGTGCGTTCCATCCGCCCTTGCGACGCCGCCATCCTCTCTTCGTGGAGGCGCGTTCTCTCCCGGCTGTTTGAGTGGATGAACAAACAGGTCCTTATGACATCACCCACAACGATCAGCACCACGACTGCCAACACCAATGCAATTGCCGCCGTCACCGTTCCCATCGGATCGCTCCGATACCGTTGGCTGGATTCTACGGCATTTCTCCTGCGGAGAGGTAACGCCAGCGGTCGTTGACAGGAGCTGATGGCGCCGGCCGCCTGGAAGCCCCTCTCCCGCTTGCGGGGGAGGTCGGGTGGGGGCCCGCTTCCGCGCCGGCGGAAGCGGCGGGCGAAGCCCGGTAAAGTCCCGTCACGCTGAGCGCTACCGCATGCACACATCTCGTTTGCCTTGCATCCGGCAGGCCCGCCGGCCCGGCTACGCCCCGCTCGACAATCCCCTTCGGCAAGCTCAGGGCAGGCTTTTCGTTGTCCCCGTTCCCCCTTTTCGTCACCCCGGCCCCCGAGCCGGGGTCCAACCATGGCTCCCGACGATGCCGCAGCCGGTGAAGAACAGGATCGACCGCCGACGCTGCTGCCAAGACCTAGGCTGGGCCCCGGATCGGGGTCCGGGGCGACGGTTGGGGGTATGCAACGCTAAGCCAACTGCCGCAGATGTGTGAAGCCGGTAGCCGCCGAGCGGGAGGGGGCACAACGGAACACTCCCGGGACACGGGTTCTGCATTGCCCACCTTGGTATAAGGCCTCCGCCCGTCAGGCGCCGGGCATGGCGCTGCCGAGCGCGATGGCTCCGAGCACCAGCAGGCCGGCGGGGCGGTTGGACTTGAAGAGCGCGAGGCAGCGGTCCGGGTCGTCGATGTCGAGGCGGTGGACCTGCCAGGCGAACTGCGCGGCCACGACCGCGAGGCCGGCATAGAACGGCCAGCCGAGCCCTGCGAGCCAGCCGGCGAGCGCCAGCAGGGCGAGCGCGGCCCCGTAGAAGCCCGCGACCCAGGGCCGGGTGCGCCGGCCGAACAGCAGCGCCGTCGATTTGACGCCGACCAGCGCGTCGTCCTCCTTGTCCTGGTGCGCGTAGATCGTGTCGTAGCCGAGCGTCCAGGCGATGCCGGCGGCGTAGAGCGCGTAGGCCGGTCCCGAGACCTCGCCCTGGACCGCCGCCCAGCCGACCAGCGCGCCCCAGTTGAAGGTGAGGCCGAGCCAGGCCTGCGGCCAGTGGCTGAGGCGCTTCATGAAGGGATAGGCGAGCACCAGCGGGATGGAGCCGAGGCCCACCAGGACCGCGCCTGGCTCCAGCGCCAGCAGCACGGCGAGCCCGACGGCGCCCTGCACAGCGATGAACGCCCAGGCGCGGAAGACGGTCGTATGGCCGGCCGGCAGGGGGCGGATGGCGGTGCGCGAGACGCGGGCGTCGAAGTCCCGGTCCACGATGTCGTTGTAGGTGCAGCCCGCGCCCCGCATCGCCACCGCGCCGACGGCGAACAGCGCGACCAGCCACGCGGTTTCGAGCGCGGAGAAGCCGGGCGCGCCCGCCGCCGCCAGCGCCGTGCCCCACCAGCAGGGCAGCAGCAGCAGCCACGCGCCGATCGGCCGGTCCCAGCGCGCCAGGCGCGAGAACGGCACCATCCATAGCGGGATCGCCCGCTCCCAGGCGCCCCGTATGCGGATGTCGGTTGCGGCAAGGGGGTCGCGCGCCGTCATGGCCCGCACTCTCGCCGCCGCTTTGCGCGGTGGCAAGGGCGGCCGTGCGGCTGGGCTTCCGTCCGGGCTATGATCGGGCCCCATGAACGGTTCTTTCGATGTTGTCGTCGTCGGATCAGGCATTGCCGGTTTGTCGGCGGCGGTTTCCGCCCTGGAAGCGGGCGCAAGCGTGGCGGTGCTGGAGCGCGCGGCGCGCGAGGAGCGGGGCGGTAACACCCGCTATACGGAGAGCTTCTGGCGGATGCGGGACCGGGACACGGTCTCGGAGGATTTCGACGAGCGGCTGGCAAGCAATGCCGGCGGGCATTTCGACCCGGAATTCGTGAAGGACGTCGGGAGGCCCTACGAGGACTGGCCGCGCCCGCTCCGCGGTTTCGGCTTCACCGACCCGGAGCTGATCCGCGTCTGGGGCGAGGACGCCGGCCCGGCGCTGCGCTGGCTGGAGGGGTTCGGCGTGCGCTGGGATTTCCTGCCAACCTATTTCCCCTATCAGTCCACCACCCGGATTGCGCCCGTCGGCGGCGGGCTGGCGCTGGTGGAGGCGCTGGCGGCGGAGGCGGAGCGGCGCGGCGCGTCTCTCTTCTATGAAACCGCCGCGCGGGGCCTCGTCCGGAACGATGAGGGAGAGATCGTCGGCGCGGAAGCCGTGCAGCATAGCCGACCCTGCCGTTTCCTCGGCCGGGTCGTGCTGGCGTCGGGCGGCTTCGAGGGCAATGCCGAGATGCTGACCCGTTATCTCGGACCGAAGGGGCAATGGACGCGGCCTGTCGCGCGCGGCGGCTACTACAATCGCGGCGAGGGCGTGGCGATGGGGCTCGCTGCGGGCGCCGCGCCGGCCGGCGACTTCGGCGCCTTCCACGCGCAGCCGGTCGATCCGCGCTCCGGGGCCATCGAGCCCGTGGTGCTGCATTACGGCTACGGCGTGCTGGTGAACCGCGAGGGCGGGCGCTTCACGGACGAGGCGGCCGGGCCGGTCGATGCCGGCTATGAGCGGGTCGCGCGCGCCGTGCTGGAGCAGCCGGAGGGCCTTGCCTGGGCGGTGTTCGATGCCGGGCTCGACGACGCGCCGCACTGGCGGGTGACGGTGCGCAGCGACCGCGAACCGCTGGAAGCGCCGACGGTCGGGGCGCTGGCCGAGGCAGCCGGGCTCGACCCGGCGGCGCTCTCGGCGACGCTTTCCGCCTACAACGCCGCCTGCCCGGAGGATGTGTCCGCCTTCCGCCCGGACGGGCCGGACGGCCTCGCCACGCGGGGCCTTGCGCCGCCGAAAAGCAATTGGGCGCGGCCGCTCCTCCGGCCGCCCTTCCGCGCCTGGCCGGTGATCTGCGCCAATTGCTTCACTTTCGGCGGCCTGCGCATCGACACCAGCGGGCGCGTGATCGACCTCGACGGCGACCCGATCCCCGGCCTCTACGCCGCCGGCGAGACCGCCGGGCTCTATTACGGCGACTATACGGGCGCCACCTCCGTCATGCGCGGCGCCGTGTTCGGCC
>JAJEAZ010000237.1 GCA_022824105.1 Alphaproteobacteria bacterium | reverse complement strand
GGAACTGCCGTCCGGCGAGAGGCCGCCCGCCGTATAGGCCATGGTGAACCGGGCGCTTTCGCCCGCAAAGACGACATCGCCCGTCAAGGCCAGCGACATCCCGCCGCCGGCCGCCATGCCGTTGACGGCGATCACGACCGGGGCGTCCATCCGGTTCATCACTGCAATCGCGGTATGCAGGCTGGTCGTCATCTCCGCCAGAACGGATGCCACCCTGTCGCCCGCCTGCAGGAAGAATTTGAGGTCGCCGCCGGCGCTGAACATCTTGCCTGCGCCCGTCAGCAACACCGCCCGCACGGCCTTGTTCTTGTCGCAGTCGATCATGACGCGGTGAAATGCCCGGACGAAGTCCAGATCGAAAGCGTTGGCGGCGTCGGGACGGTTGAGGGTCACATGGGCGAGGCCGTCGCGGACCTCGTAGAGGATCGTGTCTGCGGACATCGTGCGGTCACTCCACCAGCAGGACGGTCGACCCGGTGGTCCGGCGTCCCTCCAGGTCCTCATGCGCCTTCCTGGCGTCGGCGAGCGCATAGGTCTGGTTCACCTCGATTCTGACCTTCCCCGACATCACCATGCCGAACAGCGCATCGGCCGACGCCTGCACCTCCGGCTGTGTCAGTGTGTAGTGCACGAGGGACGGGCGGGTCAGGTAAAGCGAACCCTTGGCCCCGAGAATGCCGGGCGCAAAGGACGGAGCCGGGCCGGACGCATTGCCGAACGACACCATCACCCCGCGCGGCGCGAGGCAATCCAGCGATTCCTCCCAGGTCGCCTTGCCGACGCTGTCATAGACGACCGGAACGCCGGCCCCGCCGGTCAACTCGCGAACCTGCCGCGCAATGCCGCCCTGCGTGTAGTCGATCATGCGGTCGTAGCCGTATTTCGCCGCGAGGGCGCACTTCTCGGGTCCGCCCGCCGTGCCGATCACGGTCGCGCCGAGCGCGCTGGCCCACTGGCCGGCGATCAGGCCGACACCGCCGGCCGCGGCATGGAACAGGATGGTCTGGCCCGCCGACACCTTGAAGGTGCGGTTCAGCAGGTATTCGACGGTCATGCCTTTCAGCATCATGGCTGCCGCCTGCCTGTCGTCGATTTCGTCCGGCAGCTTCACCAGCCGGTCGGCGGGCATTGTGCGCGCTTCCGAATAGGAACCGGGGGCGCCGCCTGCATAGGCGGCCCTGTCGCCCGGCCGAACATGGTCGACACCCTCCCCGACCGCTTCGACGACGCCCGCTCCCTCGCTGCCGAGCCCGCTCGGCATGGGCAGGTCGTAAAGGCCGGACCGGTGGTAAGTGTCGATGTAGTTCAAACCGATTGCCGTGTGCCGGATAAGGGCTTCACCGGGGCCGGGCTCGCCGACCGTCACCGTGCGGAACTCCATCGCCGACGGGGGGCCGGGCCTGTCGATCTGTATGGCTTTGACCTGCATCTCGCCTCACTCTATGTAGCGTCGTCCCGTTGTTTCGCGCATCGCCGCAGATTCCGCAAGGAGCGTCCATGACCCGTTACGCCGACATGCCGGAGAGCGTGGCCCGGCATCTCGCCCGCCTGCCGCTTCCCGAGATGGAGGGCGGCGCATTCGTGCTCGGGCCGCCCTTGTCCGAACGCCGGGTTGCGGTGGTTTCCTCCGCCGGGCTCTGCAGGCGCGGCGACCGCCCGTTCGGCCCGGGAGCCGTCGATTACCGGGTGCTGCCGGCCGATGCCGACGCCAACGACATCGTGATGAGCCATATCTCGGTCAATTACGACCGGACCGGCTTCCAGCAGGACCTCAACATCGTCTATCCGGTCGAGCGCCTGAACGAGATGGCCGCCAGCGGTGAGATCGGCGGCGTTGCGGCCCACCACTATTCCTTTATGGGCGCGAGCGACCCCGCGCCGATGCAGCCCTTCGCCGAGGATGTCGCGGCCGCCATGCAGGCCGAAGGCGTCGATACGGCGCTGCTGGTCCCCGTCTGACCGAATTGCACGCGCGCCGTGTGCGCGCTCGCCCACTATCTGGAGCGCAAGGGCATTGCCACGGTGGTCATTGCCCTGGTTCACGAACACGCCGAGGCGATCGCCAATCCGCGCACGCTGTCGGTGCCGTTCGAGCTCGGCAGGCCGCTCGGCGCGCCTGACGACCCGGCATTCCAGATCCGCGTGCTGCGGGCCGCCCTCGACCTGCTGGACCGGCCTGCCGGCCCCGTGCTGGAGGAATTTCCCGATCCCGCGCCGGAGCCGGCGGACTACGACGGCTGGGCCTGTCCCGTGTCCCTTCCGCGACCGGATGCAGCCTCGGTCGGCAGCCTCGAGCGCCTGGTCGCCGACGAAGTCGCCCGCTTGCGGCCCTGGTGGGACGTGGCGAAGGACCGGCGCGGACGCACCACCGTCGGCGCCAGCGGCTACGATATCGAGGAAGCCGCACGGATCGTCAGCCGCTATGCGGACGGCGGGAAGCCGGAGGATCCGGGTCCCGAGCGGAAGCTTTCGCGTTCCCTGAAACTGGCCTGCGACGACCTGATGGCCTTCTACACGGAGGCCGCCACGGCGCAGCCCGGAGGAGCGGCCTCACAGGACCTCTCCGACTGGTTCTGGGGCGAGACGGCCGCCGGCAGGGCGCTGATTGCGCTGCGCGAACGCGCGGCCGCCGAAGACGACAAGGGCATGCAGCTCATCGGCAACCTGCTGATCCTGCCGCGAAGCCAGGCCCACCGCGCAAGAACCTAGAATTACGCTCGGCCTTCGGCCTATATGGCGCGATGGCGCGCCAGGGCGACAGAACAGGCAAGGGGACCGGGCGGCAGCGGCGCCGAGGCGGTCCGCGGCTGCGCAAGGGAATCGACGAAGAGACAAAGCCGGCAGCCAAAACGCCGATTTCGCCGGGCCGGGCGGCCGGCAAAGCGGCGTCCAAGCGGAAACCGCCGCGCCCGACCCGTGGCAGGAGACGAAGAGCCGGTGGAAGGTCCGCGGCCCGCCGGTCCGTGCTGCGGCGCCTTGTTTCCGGAATTGCGGTCGTCTGCGTGTGGGGGCTGGTCGCCCTCATCGTGGCGCTGGCCTATTTTTCCTACACATTGCCCGATGTCGACCGCGTCGCGGAAAGCGGGCGGCGGCCGGGCATCTTCCTCAACGATGTGGACGGCAATCCGGTGCTTGCAAAGGGCGACCTCTACGGCAACCCGGTGGATGCGGCGCGGCTGCCCGCCTATGTGCCGCGCGCCGTCATCGCCATCGAGGACCGGCGCTTCTTGGAGCATGGCGGCATCGACCCGATCGGCCTGGCGCGGGCGCTCTGGGTCAACATCGTCGAGGGCGGCGTGCGCCAGGGCGGCAGCACGATCACC
>JAJEAZ010000074.1 GCA_022824105.1 Alphaproteobacteria bacterium | reverse complement strand
CAGGCTCCTCATGCTGACCGGGTGCCGTCGCAGCGAGATCCTGGAGCTTCAGTGGGACGACGTGGACCTTGAGCGCCGCGAGCTGAGGTTGCGCCACACCAAGACGGGACCGCGCACGGTGCCGCTGAACCCTGCCGCGGTACAGGTGCTGGCGGGGCTGCGGCGGGCGCCGGACAATCCCTGGGTGCTGCCGGGCAGGCAGCCGGGCCGGCGCATATCGAGCCTCAACGAGCCCTGGCTGCGGCTTCGCAAGCGTGCAGGGCTGAAGGACGTGCGGCTTCATGACCTGCGTCACAGCTTCGCGTCGCGCGCGCTGGCGCTTGGGGAATCGCTTCCGATGATCGCGCGGCTGCTGGGACACGCTGAGGTGCAGACAACGGCGCACTACGCCCACCTGAGCCGCGACGCTCTGAATGCGGCGGCGGCCAGGATCGCGGATAGCATCGGCGAAGACATCCTGCGCGGCAGCGCCGGCCTCCGCGCCGCTGAGAGGCGGGGCCGGGACGGGCGCGGAACGGCAAGGGCAAGGGCAATGGCAAGAGGGTAGGCCTGGCTGCCCCGTCAGTTCGACCCACAGCAGCGCTCGTAGGTCCGCCCCGAGCCGCAGTGACAGGGCGCGCCGCCGACCGCCTCGAAGGCGCCGCGCGCGGCGGCCATCCCCAGCTCGCCCCCGAATCCTTTGGATAGCGCCCACGCAGCGAGCGCCCGAACGCAGTCCGGGATCAGATCGGACGCGGACCGGCGGATCTCCTCGACCGCGTCCTCGGCCAAGTCCGAGACACCCTCGTCGATGTCGTTCATCGTCTCGATCATGGCGAGCGAAGCCATGGCCTCCTCATCGCCGCTCGCCCCGATCTGCAGCCATGCCTCGGGCCGCAGGCCCTTCGCCTGCCGGAAGCCCCAGACCCAGGGCTCCCAGAGCAGCGCACCCGTGTCGGGATCGAAGCCGAGGACCACCCGGTATCCGTGCGGATCGCATGTGAGGTCCTCGGCCACCCGCCGGTAGTGGTCCGTGACTGCAAGCGTTGCGTCCACCGACTCTTCGACATCCTCCGACGCCCTGTCGCCGCCCCATACCAGCGGCAGCCACTCCGCCGGCCCGACCCACTCGGGACAAAGCACGAGCCCGGCGACGAAGCCGTCCAGCTCGACCACCGTCATCGCCTCCCGCTCTTCCCCCAGCCGGTCCAGCAGGTCGGTCAGGAATGTGATCTCTTCTCCCGTGTGTCTCATGGCGCGGGGATATGACGCCCGCCGCGCGGCGAGGTCAACGGCGGAGGTCAAACCGGGGTAGCGAGACGGCGCGCAGGCACTCGGTGCGTCGTGCTGCAACCCGACCGGGTGGAAGTGCGGACCAACGTGCCCCTCCTCGCGATATGCGCACGATGGCCCCCCACACCCCGCCAGGCAGGCACCGGCGGGGGCGGGCGCCCATGCCCGCCGAGACCTTCCGCAATCTGCGGCCGCCGGGGCGTGCCGGCGGTCAAGGCGCTCTTGCGGACATATCGCCTTGACGCAGGACGTGACGATCCATGAATGTACTATCTACTAGCAAGAGGGGCAGAGCCATGCGCACCGTCTCCCTGATGACCGCCAACCAGGAGTTCTCGAAGCTCGTCCGCGAGGTCGAACGCGGCGAGGGCTTCCTGATCACCCGCCGCGGGAGGCCCGTCGCCAAGCTCGTGCCCCACAGCGCCGACAAGGACGCCGATCCCGAGTGGGCGGCGGCCCACCGGCGCATGATGGCGCGGCTGAAAGAGGGAGCATCGCTCGGCGGCCTCAGGATCGAACGGACC
Organism: Alphaproteobacteria bacterium; assembly: GCA_022824105.1. Taxonomy (GTDB): domain Bacteria; phylum Pseudomonadota; class Alphaproteobacteria; order Bin95; family Bin95; genus Bin95. The sequence goes on along the minus strand of JAJEAZ010000074.1, from coordinate 6,903 downwards.
GCGCTTTATGACCGCGGTTAGGGGGCGCTCCTCGCTGGATACCAACATTCTGGTCTATGCGATCGACCGGGACGGCGGCGAGCGGCACTGGCTCTCCGTGGAGCTGGTGGGGCGGGCGGCCCGGCGCGACTGCGTCCTGACGGTTCAGGCGCTGGCCGAGTTCTTTCATGCCACCACCCGGAAGGGCCTGCTCGAACCTTCCGAAGCCGGCCGGTTCGTGCGCGACTGGCTGGAGGTGTTCGAGGTCGCATCGGCCGACGGCGCGGCTCTCGCCGAGGCGATGGCAGCGGTGGACGAGCACCGGTTCTCGTTCTGGGACGCGATGCTCTGGGCGACCGCGAAGCTGGCGGGCTGCTCTGTCCTCGTGAGCGAAGACATGCAGCATGGACGCCGTCTCGGCGGCGTGGAGTTCGTCAACCCGTTTGCGCCCGACGGCCCCTCGGCGATGGCGACGATGTTCGATCTGTGAGCTCCGTCGGCTAACCCGAGCTCTGCGCCTCCCGGAGCCGCACGCCTGCCCCGCGCCTGGGCGCAGGATGGCAGCCGGGGCCGTGCGGCGGAGTGGACGATGAAGGAGCTTGGCGAGTCCGCGCGGCGCGTCGACTACTGCATTGGCGAACCGGACGGGGCTCGGGGCCTCTCACACCAGCGCGCACTGGCACGATGGCCGCCGGGCGTGGCACCTTCAGGACCATGACGGATACGGATTCGCTGCCGGCCGAGTTGCGCTCCCTTGAGGAGGCTGCGGCGGAGGACGAGACCGGTGCCGACCGCATCGCGGACGCGGCGGGGGTGCCGGTCGGGCAAGGCCACACCGCCGACGAGATCGCCGGGCCGCCGCCGGATGACCGACCGGCGGCTGCCGGGCAGGACATTGACGCTGGCGATCTCCCCGACGATCCGATGGGCATGTACCTGCGCGACCTGTCGGATATCCCGCTCCTCACCCGCGAGGGCGAAGTAGCGCTGGCGAAGCGGATCGAGGCGGGGCGGCGCACGATGCTGGAAGGTCTCTGCGCGAGCCTGCCGGCGATGGCGGCGGTGAGCGCCTGGCGTGACGCGATCCGCGAAGGCTCGCTGACGCCGCGCCATGTGGTCGATGTCGCGGCCACCTACGGGGACAGTCGCCAGGCTGGCAACGGCCGCGAGGGGGCCGAGGCGGCAGGCGACCCGCGCGGCGGCGGCGAGAACGACGAGGACGCCGCGCCCCGGATCGCCGCGATGCAGGAGGCGGTCTGTCCCGCCGTCATGGAGACGCTCGACCGGATCGCGGCGTCCTGCGCGAAGCTGCGCCGGCTTGAGGAGAGACGGATCGAGCTTGCGCGCAGGAACGGGACGCTGACGGCCTCTCAGGAAAGGCGCCGGCGCACGCTTGTGCGCGCGCTCACTGCCTCCATGGAGAGCCTGCGCCTGACCGACGCCAGCATCGAAGCGCTGGTCGACGAGATACGCGGCGCGGGCGAGCGCCTGCGCCGGTACGAGGGCGCGCTTCTGCGCCTGGCCGCCGGGTGCGGCGTCACGCGTGAGGCATTCCTTGAACGGCACGAAGGGCGCGAGCTGGAGTCGGCGTGGCTCTCGCGCGTGGGCCGGCTTCGCGGCGAGGGCTGGAAGACTCTGGCCGCGCAGAAGCGCCCCCAGGTCCTGGCGCTGCGCCGCGAGATCCTGGCGCTGGCGCGGGAGACCGCGACGCAGCCTGCGGACCTCAGGCGGACGGCTGGCCTGATCCTCGGCGGCGAGCGCGAGGTGCGGCAGGCCACGGAGGAGATGATTGAGGCGAACCTACGCCTCGTGGTCTCGATCGCCAAGAAGTACCAGAACCGGGGCCTGCCGCTCCCCGACCTCGTCCAGGAGGGCAACGCCGGCCTGATGTATGCGGTGGGCAAGTTCGACTATCGCCGGGGCTTCAAGTTCTCCACGTATGCCTCTTGGTGGATCCGCCAGTCGCTCGCGCGGGCGATCAGCGAGACCGGCCCCGCAGTCCGTATCCCGGTGCACATGGTGGAGACGGTGAAGAGGGTGAAGCGTGTGTCCTGGCTCATGGACCGGGAGCTTGGGCGCGCAGCGGCGCCGGAGGAGATCGCCGAGCGAATGCGCATGCCGCTTGAGAGGGTGCAGAAGGCGCTGGCGGCAGCAGCGGCGGCGGAGCCGCTGAGCCTGGAGACGCCGCTCGGCGGCGACGACGGGGACCTGCGGCTGGGCGACCTGATCGAGGACGAGGACGCGGTGCAGCCCCTCGATGCTGCAATCGGGTCCGACCTGCGCGACGCCGTATCGCGGGTGCTCGGAACGCTGAAGCCGAGGGAGGAGAGGGTGCTGCGCATGCGCTTCGGCATCGGCACGAAGAGCGAGAATACGCTGGGCGAGGTGGGCCGTCAGTTCTCCGTGTCGCGCGAGCGCATCCGCCAGATCGAGGCCAGGGCGCTGCGCAAGCTGAAACACCCCGCACGAATTCGCGTGCTGCGCAGCTTCCTCGAAGGATAGCCGAACTCCCTGGCAGGCACGGACGCGACTGCGCCGCGCGGCCACTGCGGGCCGCCCCGCAAGGCATGGCATCGACTTCGGCCGTCCGCATGCTCCCTGCAGGGCTCTCCTCGCGCACGGCCAACGCCAGATCGACGCGCGTCACGATCGCCATCGGCGAACATCCTCCGTCGTGCCGGCTCGCAACACGACGGCCCGGCCAAGGGGCAAGCGACGACCGTCCTTCCCGGCCCATCCCGGCGGCAGCAACGCCCGGCCCTTGCCTTCGCGGACCCGCCCGGCGCCTGCCGTAACCGGGCGCGGAATCCCACCGGCTGCCCCCCTTGCCCTCTCCATGATCGCGCCCGTGTACCCATAGGAGGAGAGGTCGGCCGTGACGCGGGCGGCGGGGGCGGCGCTGCGGAGCGGGTCCCCGCCATCGGCAACCACCACCGGGGGAGACGGCAAGATGCGGACCGGCCGGATGTTCCATCGCGACGCGCAGACGTTTCTGGTCCACCTGTTCGGCAGAGGCCTCGAGGACGAGCGCTACGTCGTCGAGAAATACCGCTCCCATCCCAACGGCGAGATCGAGCCCGTCGGGGCGGAGCAGCCCAGGACGAAGGGCCGGCGCAGGCCGCGCAGGAAGATCGTCTCGCGCAGGGCCGTTCGGGAGATGCGGCCCGAACGCGACGAGATCATCATCTGCACAGGGGTCAAGCTGGCCCGCTCCGGAGTGCAGATCTGGGGCTATGCCGCGGCGGGCCTCAGCCTCGTGCGCACCGCGCGCTGACCGGGGTGGCCGGTGATGCCGCTCAGGGACCCGGTGAAGCAGGAGCGGGATCGCCGCCTCCGCCAGCGCCACGCCGCTCGCCTCGAGCAGCGTTTGTGTACCCGGTGCGGTCGCGTTCCGCCCGAGCCCGGCCTCAAGGTATGTGCCGACTGTGCCGAGAAGCGCCGCACCGCCGAGAAGGTCCGCCGCGCCAAGGCCCGGTCTCAAGGCAAGCTCTACCGCGGCCGCGACCCGGAGCGCTGCCGCAGAACCGACCGCGTCGGCGACAGGCGGCGGCGGAGGGCGTGGAAGGAGGCAGGACTGTGTACATCCTGCGGCCTCCGGCGGCCGGAGGAAAGCCGCTCCGTTTGCGAGCCGTGCCGCAAGGCAAGGCGCGCACGCGACCGCCGGCGCTACGATGCGCGAAAGGCCGCCGGCAGTTGCGTTCGCTGCAACCAGCCCACGGTCGGAGGCCTGTCGCGCTGCGGCCGCTGCCTCGCGCTGGAGAAGGAGCGCATCTGTCCCGAGCGCAAGAGCGCCGCCGGGAAGAGACGCTACGCCGTGAGACGCGCGCAGGGCGCGTGTGTGGATTGTGGAGCAGGAACCGCCGCGGTGCTTCGGCTCGGTCGCGGGAGTAACGGGGGCTTGTGTCTGCGACGCCCTGTGTGTGGACTGGCTGGTGGCGGGGTGTGGAGGCCGTTGAGGCAATGGCGTGCTGTCATGGCACCCGATGTGAAGCATGGTCCGAATCATTGCGTCGGCTCCGGTCACTGATGGCGCGGGTTTCCCGCGACCTCGTTCAAGAGAATGGGACTTCGAACATGATTCCTCCCCGCTCGCGATCGCAATGAAGCGTGGGAAGGATGTTGCATGGCACGCAAGAAGAGACGGGCCCAGCGCCTGAAGGTGGTGAACCCCGACTGCGCCGGTGTCGACGTCGGCAAGGACCGGCACTTCGTGGCGGTCGACCCGGAACGCACCGAGGAGCCGGTGCGTTCGTTCGGCGCCTTCACCCGCGATCTGGAGGAGATGGCCGCGTGGCTGGCGTCGTGCGGGGTGACGAAGGTCGCGATGGAGTCGACCTCGGTCTACTGGATCCCGGTCTACGAGACGCTGGAGCGCGCCGGCTTCGAGGTGCTGCTCGTGCCGCCGCGCATGACGAAGCAGATCGGCGGGCGCAAGAGCGACGTGCTGGACTGCCAGTGGATCTGGCAGCTGATGTCCTACGGCCTGCTGCGGGGCGCGTTCCGCCCGGGCGACGAGGTTTGCCCGTTGCGCTCCTACGCGCGCCAGATGAGGCGGCTTACCGAGGACCGCTCCCGCTGCGTCCTGCACATGCAAAAGGCGCTGACCGAGATGAACGTCAGGCTCGACTCGGTGATCGCCAACATCGTGGGACTGACCGGCCAGCGCATCCTGCGCGCGATCATCGACGGCGAGCGTGACCCGCAGCGCCTGGCGGCGCTCCGCCACCGGCGCATCAAGGCCGACGCCGATACAATCGCCGCGAGCCTTCAGGGCACATGGCGCGAGGAGCATCTGTTCGCCCTGGCCCAGGCCATGCAGCGCTACGACTTCCTCGACGCGCAGATCGAGGACTGCGAGGCGCGGGTGATGGCCGAAATCGAGCGCCTGACGCCGCCGGACGATCCTCCTCCCGACGGCAGCGCGCCGGATCCTGATACCGGCACGACCTCCGGCACCGGGTCGAGCCGCTCCGCGAAAGCCGCGACCAACTACACCGGGCAAGAGGCCGCCCTGGCTCGGGCGTTGAGCGGGATGATGGGCGTCGATCTCACCGCGATCCCCACCATCGGCCCCGGAACCGCCCTGGTGATCGCCTCGGAGATCGGCCCGAACTTCTCCGCCTTCCCCTCCGCCCAGCACTTCTGCTCCTGGCTCGGAGTCGCGCCGGGAACCAAAATCAGCGGCGGCAAGAACCTCCCCGGCAGGTCTCCGAAGGTGACCAACCCCGTCGGGCAGGCCCTGCGCGTGGCGGCCATGGCGGCGCGTCGCAGCGAAACCTTCATCGGCGCCAAACACCGCGCAAGGCTCGCCAGAATGGACACGCCCGTCGCGATCAAGGCGACCGCGCGCGACCTCGCCTGCCTCGTCTACCTGATGGTGACCGAAGGCCAGGAATACGTCGAGCAGGGCATCGACGCTTACGAGAAGCGGCGCCTCAACAGAAAGTTCGCTCATCTCGACCGCCAAGCCCGAAAGCTCGGCCTCCAACTCGTCCCGGCGCCGCAAAACGACGAAACAGAAAACACAATGCCGTCAGCTGCTTAGGCATCTGTTACTCAAGAGTCCGCACGGGTGGCCCGGCCCGCTGTCCGCGCTGCGCATATCGGTCCAACTCCCGCGCACCCGAGCGTCACCTGGCGGCGCTCTGGCCGCCGCAGATCACCGTGGTCGACTTGGAGACGGGCGAGGAGCTGGGAGTCTTCGAGACCGAATCCGAGGCCGCCGCCTGCATCGCCTTCGCCAAGCTGCGCCCCGAGCAGGTGGAGATCCGCTCCAACGTTCCCTTGCTGGCGCTGTCGCCGTCATGAGCGCGGACCCGCCGCGGGCGTTCCGAACGTGAACCTGCTCCCGTCAACCGCGATCCCGAACACACACCACGGCAGTCACCGACCGTGCGGTCCGCGAGGCATCGTGAACCCGGCGGGCCTCGGAGCAGGCAGCAGACGAGAGGAGGTGTGGAGCTTGGAGAAGGTGAGCAGGGCGGGGCCGAGGAGAGGCTCCAGCCCGCTCGTCAACCTTCGTCATCAACTCGGAAGAATAGGAGACAAGACCATGTCGTTCGGATTGAACCGCGCAGAAGTCATTGGGCGCCTGGGCGCCGACGTCACCATCAGCAACCTCGCCTCCGGCGGGCGCGTCGCCAATATGTCGGTGGCGACCGACGAGTCCTATCTGGATCGCCAGAGCGGCCAGAGAATCGACAAAACAGAGTGGCATCGGGTCGTCAGCTTCCAGAGCGGGCTGATCGACATGCTGGAAAAGCACGCGAAGAAGGGCCGGCTGGTGTACGTCGCGGGCAAGATGCAGACGAGGAAGTGGCGGAAGGACGGCGAGGACAGCGACCGGTTCTCGACCGAGATCCTGCTCGTCCCCGGTGGACGCGTGCAATTTTTGGACAAGCCTGCCGGCACCAACGGCAACGGCACCGCGCCGGCCAACGGTGACGATGCGCCGGCGGCCGCGGCCAGCACCGAGACGGGTTCGATCCCCTTCTAGATCGGTCGTCTTCGCAGCGGGTGACCTCCCGCCCGCTCGCCCCGGGGCCGTGTTCCGCGTCTTCTCCCGCGCGGGGCACGGCCCCTTCCCATTTCAACCATGGCACGCGGCCCGGCGCCCTGCGGGCGCCGCCGCGCGCCGTCTACATGGGAAGTCCCATCATGTCCGGCTACAGCCTCACCGCCGACGACATCGCCTTCCGCTCATGCGGCGATGACGAGTGGCTCGTCATCGCGGACGGCGAGACCGTCGGCACCGTCATGAAGCGCCCCGCCTACACCACCCCGGATCACGGGGTCTACTACGTCCACCTCTACGACGACTTCGCAGGACCCGTGCCGGTCGAGGATGCGCGCGCCGTGCGCGCGACAGTGGCCGAGCTGCTCGTAGACCGCGACCTCGCGCCCGCGATGCCGATCGTGCATCCC
>JAJEAZ010000634.1 GCA_022824105.1 Alphaproteobacteria bacterium | reverse complement strand
GGGCGTTGTCGCAGGCTGGCAAAAGACTGGGAGAAATCCATCGCTTCCAGTCAGGCATGGATCGACATCGCCCACATACGCCTCACTACACGAAGGCTCGCAAGGCCTTGTAACCGTTGATCGAGTTTCGAGTCAGGCTCTTATACCAGCGGTCGTTGATGGGAACCCCTGACGGCTTCGACGCCCGTCAACTTGCAGGTGTATTCGGCAGGCTCTTCCGTCATGCCCGGGCATGACGAGAAGAAGACATGAGTCCCAAGTCGAGGCCGTTGGTATTACTTGGGCAGCGCATTGCGAGACCCGTTTGCGGGGAAGCTGCCCAGGTCGCGGAAAACGAGGCGGACCATGACCCGGTTGTCCGCATCGCCGCCCGGCGTGTCGAATTCCCGCTCGAAGGACGCCTCGAAGAACAGGCATTCGTCTTCGTATTTGAGGCCGAGCCCGTGCAGGAGCGCGCTGCCGGCGTCCAGATCGCGCCGATGCCGGCCGAAAGCCGACCAGTTGGCGCCCATTGCCGAGTGCAGGGTCAGGTCGATCTGTTCGCGTTCCCTGGAAGCGCCGTCTTCCTCGTCCGTGCTGCCGACGGCCTTGGCGTAGCGGGCTTCGAGGCGCCACGGGTCCGAGGTTGCGGAGAGGTTGAGGGCGGTCTGCCGGGTGGCCAGGTCATCCTTGTCCAACCGGAAGCGGTAGCTGAGCGCGGTGCTGTCGCCCGCCGTCAGATCGACCCTGCCGACAAGGTCCGAGACGGCGGTATCCAGTCCCGATCCGGCGGCCCGCGCGTCCCGGTTCGCCTTCCGGCGCCGGCTCTGGCCGACGCCGGCATCGATGTGCCAGCCGTTCAGGCCGTGAAGGCCGAGCTGGAGCCCGTAATCGATGCGCTGGCCGGTCTCGACCCCGTCCAGGCCGGGAAACCGGTTCGCCATGAACAGGTTGGCGAACTCGAACTCGACCGGCTCGCCGTCCTCGTTCGGGAATTCGTCCGCATCGGCGCTGTTCCGCCCGACCACGACCTGCGCCCTGGGTTCGACCGTCAACTGGGTTTGCTCCATTCCGCCGGCGAGCAGGTAGCTCCAGCCGGCGGAGGCCAGCGGCAGCAGGCGGGCATTGTTGTCGTCCGCGGCCGTGTTCTTACGCACAAGGTCTCCATGCGCGAAATCGCCCCGCAGGCTGGTCCCGACTTCAAGCCGGTGACCACCGTCGGTGAAGCGCTCCAGCCGCCAGCCGCCTTCGAGCGTCACGCGCTGGTTCTCGTCATCGCGGCGCCGGTGCAGGGCGGCGCCGGCGGCCCGCATCGACCAGATGCCGTCGGGAGCCGGATCGCTGCGCCACTCGTAGAGGATTTCGGGCGCCGCCAACGGCGTCACGTCTCCCGAAACGCCTGCGCGCAGTTCCTGCACGTCGAAAACGCCGACGCGCGTGTAAGAGCGGTCCAGGAACCCCTCCACCTCGGCGAAACTGGGCAGCGTATCGGCCCCGTCTATTCCCGTCAGGTCCAGGTAGCCGTCGTCCGAAGCGCGGTAGAACTCCCCGCGAAGCCGCCAGTCGGCGCTCGCATGCGCCTCGCCCTTGAGGCGGAGATGCCCGCGCGGCCCGCCTCCGGCGCGCTCCTTGGGCTTCCTGTCGAGGGCGGCGAGGCTGCCCGAAACCTCGAGGCGTCCCTTGTCGAACAGCTGCCTGTATTCGCCGGCGCCGACGATGCCGCGCTTGCTGGCGACGATCGGGACGAAGGTGGCGTCCCGGTCCGGCGCAATATTCCAGTACCAGGGCGTTTCAAGCCGGACGCCAAGGTCGCCGTCGTGACCGATCGCGGGCCCCAGGAAGCCGCTCTTGCGGGTCACGTCCGGGTCCGGGTGGCTCAGATAGGGGGTGTAGAGCACCGGTACGCCCCACATCTCCAGCACGGCGTCGCGGTAAGTCACCTGCTGGTCGGCCCGGTCGTGGGTGATGCGCCCGGCCTTCACCTGCCAGACGGGAGCCTTGTCGGGCTCCTCGCCGCAAGGTTCGCAGGCCGAGTAAACGGCCTGGGAGAGGTCGGCCCGCGTTCCGCCCTGCAACTGGCCCCAGCTTGCCGCCAGCCTGGAGCCGGTGTCGAACCGGGCCTTGAACTGCTCCACGAAACCGTCCCGGAGGTCGTCGGTAAGCTCCACCGAATCGGCAAACAGGACTTCGCCGTCCTCCTCCACCAGGGTCACATTTCCGTCGGCGCGGGCGATGCCGGTGTTCCGGTCGAGGACGACCCGGTCCGCGCGCAGGATGCGCCCTTCCCGGGCGAGCTCGACATTGCCCTCGGCCGTCACGAGGTTGCGCTCGCGGTCGAAGTCGATCCGGTCGGCCTGGAAGAGGAGGGTTTCGCGCCCCGCGCCGGCCTCGGGCTCTGCTGCTGCCGCGCCGGAGCCTGCGACGAGGCTCAGCAGGAGGAGGGCTCGAAGCGCCTTCACCGACCGGCCGCGTAGCCTTGCATGAGGCGGGGGTTGGCCGCCGCCTTCAGCAGGCCCTCCTCGCGGGCGCATGCGCTGATCCGCCCGATGCTCCAGGGTCCGATGACTTCCACGTCATGGCCGCGCCCGGCCAGCTCCGCGACGGTTTCCGGGGGCAGGCGTTCCTCCACGGCCAGACGGCCGGGATCGGCCTGGCGCGGATAGAAGGAGGACGGGAAATGGTGGCTCTGGAAGGTCGGCGCGTCGATCGCCGCCTGGAGGTTCATGCCGTGGTGGACATGGCGCAGGAAGAAGATCAGCGACCACTGGTCCTGCCCGTCGCCGCCGGGTGTGCCGAACGCCATCCAGGGCTCGCCGTCGCGGAAGGCGAAGGAGGGGCTGAGCGTGGTGCGGGGCCGCTTCCCCGGCGCGAGCGAGCCGGGCAGGCCTTCCTCCAGCCAGAACATCTGCATGCGCGAACCGAGGCAGAAGCCGAGCGAGGGGATGACGGGCGAGCTTTGCAGCCACCCGCCGGAGGGCGTGGCCGAGACCATGTTGCCCCAGCTGTCGATTACATCCAGATGGCAGGTGTCGCCGGCGCCCGTCAGGGCCATGGTCGGCTCTCCCGCGCCCAGCACAGGGCCGCGCCGCTCCCCGACCCGCACCGTGGAGGAGAAGCCCTCGACCGCCCCCGGGCGAATCTCCCGGCTCGCGTCCGCGCCGACGAGCTGGCGCCGGGCGTCGTTGTAGCCGTCCGACAGAAGCCGCTCCATCGGCACATCGACATGGTCCGGATCGCCGTAGAACGCCTCGCGGTCGGCGAAGGCGAGCTTGGCGCACTCCACGACGATATGGGCGAAACCGGCGCCGAGCGGGTCCATGCCGTCGAGGTCAAACCCCTTGAGCAGAGCCAATTGCTGCAGGAACACCGGCGCCTGCGACCAGGGCCCCGCCTTGGCGACCCGGTAGCGCCCGTAGTCATAGGTCAGCGGCTCCTCGTAGCCTGCCCGCCAGTTCGCCATGTCGTCGCCGCCGATGAGGCCCCGATGACGCCGGCCCGAGCTGTCCATGACCTCGTTGCCGGCGGCGAACCCGGCAATCGCCTCCGCAATGAAGCCCTGCTGGAAGATGCGCCGGGCGGCCTCGATCCTGTCCTCCCGGGAACCGCCGGCGGCTTCGGCTTCCTCGATCAGCCGCGTCCAGGTGCGAGCCAACGCCGGGTTGCGGAACAGCTTGCCGGCCTCGGGCAACCGCCCGCCCGGAAGATAGATCGCGGCCGAGGTCGTCCATTCCTCGCGGAACAGCGTCTCCACCGACGCGATGGTGGCGACCGCATGGCCGACGAGCGGATAGCCGCCGCCGGCGAACTCGATGGCCGGCCGCAGCAGCCGCGCGAGCTCCATCGTGCCGTAGTCGCGCGCGATCAGCAGCCAGGCGTCGACGGCGCCCGGCACGCAGGTCGCCAGCAGGCCGGTGCCCGGCACGATGTCGAGACCCAGGGCGCGGAAGGCGTCGATGGTGGCCGCAGCGGGCGCCGGGCCCTGGCCGCAGACGACCCGCAGCCTTTCCTCGTCCGCGCTCCAGATGAGCGCCGGCATGTCGCCGCCGGGACCGTTCAGGTGCGGCTCGACCACCTGCAGGGCGAAGCCGGCCGCGACCGCTGCATCGAAGGCGTTGCCGCCTTCTTCCAGCACGGCCATGGCGGTGGCCGACGCCAGCCAGTGCGTCGAGGCGGCGACGCCGAAAGTGCCGAGCAGTTCGGGGCGCGTGGTGAACATGGCGCGCCACTCTATCCGGTCACGCGCCTGCTATAAAGCCGCGCCGGTTGGAAGCGGAGGTGACAGGGGAATGGGCGAACGGCCGATGGACGGCATCCGGATTCTGGATGCGGCAACCTTCATTGCCGGGCCCCACGCGGCGACCATTCTGGGGGAGTTCGGCGCGGAGGTCATCAAGATCGAGCAGCCCGCCGGCGACCCCTGGCGGCGCTACGGCACGCCGAGCGCCCGCGCCGACAGCTCGCTCGCCTGGCTCAGCGAATCCCGCAACAAGCGCTCCATCACGCTTAACCTGCGCGCGCCCGAGGGGGCGGAGCTGTTCCGGCGGCTGGCGGCCGATGCCGACGTGGTGTGCGAGAATTTCCGCCCCGGCACGATGGAGCGCTGGGGCCTCGGCTACGAGGAGCTGGCCGCCGCCAATCCGGGCCTGGTCATGCTGCGGGTCACCGGCTACGGCCAGACCGGCCCCTATCGCCAGCGGCCGGGCTTCGCGCGCATCGCCCATGCCTTCGGCGGCCTGACCCACCTTGCCGGCTTTCCGGGCGGCCCGCCGGTGACGCCCGGCTCGACCTCGCTCGGCGATTATATGACCGGCATGTACGGGGCGCTCGGCGTGTTGATGGCGCTCCGCGAACGCGAGCGGTCGGGCCAGGGCCAGGTCATCGACCTCGCGCTGTTCGAGCCGGTGTTCCGGGTGCTGGACGAGCTCGCGCCCGCTTACGACGCGGCGGGGACCGTGCGGGGCCGCGAGGGGTCGAACACGCTCAATGCCTGCCCGCACGGGCATTTCGAGTGCGGCGACGGGCGCTGGATCGCCATCGCCTGCACCAGCGACAAGATGTTCGAGCGCCTGACGGGCGCCATGGCGCGGCCCGACCTGCAGGAACGCTATGGCGAGGCGCCCGCCCGCCTGGCCGAACGCGAAGTGGTGGACAGCGCCGTGGCGGAATGGCTCGGCGCCATGAACCGCGACGAGGCGATGGACCGTTGCCTGGCGGCCGAAGTTCCCGTCGGCCCGGTCAACGCCGTGGACGAAATCTTCGCCGACCCGCATTTCGCCGCGCGGGAGGCGATTTTGCGGGTGGCGGACGCCGAGACCGGCGAGATCGCCGTGCCCGGCGTCGTGCCGAAGCTCTCCCGCACGCCCGGCCGGGTGGAGCGGCTCGGCCCCGCGCTCGGCGAGGCGAACGAGGCGGTTTACGGCGCGCTGGGCCTTTCTCCGGAGGAGGTTGCCGAGTTGGCCCGGAAGGGCGTCGTCTGAGAACGGGGCGCCGCCTCGACAGGCGGGTTCGGGGGCGGCTATCCTGAAGCGCCTGCCTGCCGGGCGGGGACCGGGGGAGTTCGGGGGACCGCCGCTTGCCGAAATCGGACCTGATCGCCGGCATCGTATTGCTGGTCTTCGGCCTTGCCATGCTGGCCGTGGTGATCCCGACCCAAACCTCCGAGGGCGGCGACGCGACGATCTCGCCGGCGCTGCTCCCGCAAATCTGCTCGGTCGGAATTACCGGCCTCGCGGTCCTGCTGACCCTGCAGGCGACGGGCCGCCTGCGCCGGGGCGTGGCGGCCGGCGTCGCCGTGCCCGCCGCCGAATGGTGGGCGATGCTCGCGGTGGTGCTTGCCGTCGGCGCCGCCATCGCGCTGTTCGTGTGGGTCTCGCCGGCCGTGGCGGCCGTGCTGCTGATCGTCGGGCCGATGCTCTATATGGGCGAGCGGCGCCTCTGGCTGCTGGCGGGCGTCCCCGCCGCGCTGATTGTCGGCGCCTGGTTTCTTTTCTACCGCGTGCTCGGCACGGCGATCGGCTGACGCGGGGAGCCGCCGCCTTGGAATCCTTCCTTCCCGTTCTCGAATCCGCCTTCGCGCCGGGCAACCTCGCCTGGATCCTGTTCGGCGTCACGCTCGGCTATCTGGTGGGCGCCTTGCCGGGGCTCGGCAAGGGCACGGCGACGGCCGTGGCGATTCCGCTCACCTTCTACCTCTCGCCGCTCGCGGCCATCGCCTTCCTCGTCGGCATTGCGAAGGGCTCCACCGCCGGCAGCGCGGTCTCGGCGATCCTGCTGAACACGCCGGGCGAGCCGTCCTCGACGCCGACCGCCATGGCCGGATATCCGCTCGCGCGCGCCGGCAAGGCGCAAAAGGCGCTCAAGATGGGCCTGTTCGCCTCCGTCATTGGCGACCTGTTCTCGACCATCGTGCTCATTCTCGTCGCGCAGGAACTGGCGGAATATGCGCTCGGCATCGGCCCGGTGGAGCTCACCGGCATCCTCGCCTTCTCGATGGTGTTCATTGCCGGCCTGTCCGGGCGCTCGATGATAAAGGGCCTGATCGC
>JAJEAZ010000187.1 GCA_022824105.1 Alphaproteobacteria bacterium | reverse complement strand
CACCATGAGCCTCGACGGCTACGACCGGCCGATAGACCTGGTCGCGACGCTGGAGATCGGGGACGACGGCATCCATGTCGATTACGACGGCACCTCGCCCATGTCGCGCTACGGCGTGAACGTGCCGATGGCCTACACCACCGCCTATACGAGCTTCGGGCTCGGCTGCGCCATCGCGCCGGGCGTTCCGAACAATGCGGGTTCGCTCTCCGCCTTCCGGGTGACGGCGCCGGAGCGCTCCATCCTCAACGCGCCCTATCCGGCGGCGGTCTGCGCGCGGCACCTCATCGGACAGCAGCTGCCCGACGTCGTGTTCGGCTGCCTGGAGAAGGTCGTGCCCGAGCGCGTGCCGGCCGAGGGCGCCTCGTCGCTCTGGAACCTTACCTTCCGGGGCGAGGCCGAACGCGGCTCGAACGAGCGGAGCCTGTTCGCCTTCACCGCCGTCACCAACGGCGGCACCGGCGCGCGCGGCGTGAAGGACGGGCTGAACGGCACCGCCTATCCGAGCGGGGTCAAGGGCACGCCGGTCGAGATCGTCGAGACGATGACGCCGGTGCTGTTCCGCCGCAAGGAGTTGCGCGCCGACTCCGCCGGCGCCGGGAACTGGCGCGGCGGGGCCGGCCAGACCATCGAGGTCGAGTCGGCCAATGGCAGGGACATGGAACTGCTGGCGGCATTCGAGCGCATCGAGAACCCGGCGCGGGGGCGGGCCGGCGGCGGCGGCGGCGAGCCGGGCGCGGTCTTCCTGGCTTCCGGCGCCCGGCTGAAAGGCAAGGGCACGCAGACGATTCCCGCCGGCGAGAGGCTCGTGATCCACACGCCCGGCGGCGGCGGCCACGGGGCCGCCGAAAACCGTGTGCGCGAAGCCGTTGCGGCGGATATCGAGGACGGCATCGTCAGCGAGGCGGCCGCCCGCAGGGACTATGGCTGGACGGGGGCCGCCTGAGGCCCGGAGCGCGGCGGGTCAGCCCTTCAGCTGGATGTTGTCGGGCAGGAACATGACGATTTCGGGAAAGACCGTAATCAGCAGCGCCATGCCCGCCATGATGAAGAAGAAGGGCAGCGTCGCGATGGCGATGCGCCCGATCTTCTCGCCCGTCATGCCCTGAATGACGAACAGGTTGAAGCCGACCGGCGGCGTGATCTGCGCCATCTCGACGACGATCACCAGGAAGATGCCGAACCACACCTTGTCGAAGCCCGCCTGCGTCACCAGCGCCAGCGTGATCGGCAGGGTCATCACGATGCTCGACATGCCTTCCAGCACGCAGCCCAGAATGGCGTAGAACACCAGCAGCAGCATGATGAGTCCGAAGGGCGAGAGGCCGAGCCCGGCGATCTCGCCGGCGATGATGCGCGGCACGCCCAGATAGCCGATGGCGATGGACAGGAAGTAGGCGCCGGCTACGATCAGCCCGATCATCGAGATGGTGCGGACGGCGCCGAAACAGGCCTGGCGCAGATTTGCGAAGGTGAGCGTGCCTTGCATGGCGCTGACGATGAGCGCGCCGACAACGCCGACGGCCGCGGCCTCCGACGGGCTGGCGTAGCCGCCGTACATCGAGCCCAGGACGAGGAAGATCAGGAAGACGACCGGGCCGAGATGCCGGAGGCCGGCCAGCCGCTCGGCCATCGGGACATGGAGCTCCTCGTTCGAGGCCATGGATGGCCGGGTGAGGGTCCGGACCGCGATGTAGAGCATGTAGCCGAGCGCCAGCAGCAGTCCCGGAACGACGCCCGCGATGAAAAGCTTGAGGATCGAGGTCTCGGCGAGCACGCCATAGACGATCAGCACCAGGCTCGGCGGGATCAGCAGGCCGAGCGTGCCGGCGCCCGCCAGCGAGCCCATCGCCAGGTCCTTGTCGTAGCCCCGCCGGAACAGCTCGGTGAGCGTGATGCGCCCGACCGTGGCGGTGGTGGCGGCGGACGAGCCGGAAATTGCGGCGAACAGCGTGCAGCCCAGCACATTGACATGCAGCAGGCGCCCCGGAAGCCGGGTCGTCCAGGGCGTGATGCCGGCGAACAGCGTTTCGGAGAGCCGGGTGCGGAAGAGGATTTCCGCCATCAGGATGAACATCGGCAACGCCAGCAGTTCCGGCGTCGTCGTGACATTCCAGATCATCTGGGCGAGCAGTTTCTCGACCGGCATGGACCGGAAGACGCCGAGCGAGATCAGCCCGACGGAGAACAGCGAGACGGCGACCCACACGCCTGCGGCGAGCGTAACCGCAAGCAGGCCGAGGACTGTGAAGACGATGGTGGTTGTCATGGACCCCCTGGCCCCCTACTCGACGCTGTAGGAGCGCATGGCTTCCCGGTCGTCCGGCGGATCGTCGATGAGCAGCCGGATCAGGCGCACGATCATCTGGAGGGCCAGAAGCGTCGCGCCGGCCGCAAGCCCGGAGGTCGGATAGATCAGGGGGACCGCAACCACGGTGAACGAGGTGCTGCCGGCGACGAAAGTCTGCCAGGCGAACAGGATCAGGGAATAGGCGATGTAGCAGGTGATGCCGACGCCGAAGATCGTGGCCAGGAATTCGGAAGTCCGGGCGACGTGCGGATTCCGGCTGGTAATGAGGAAGGCGACGCGGACCTGGCCGCCGGTTCGCAGCGTGAAGGCGGCGCCGAGGAAGATTGCGGTGCCGAGAAAGTAGGAGCTGTATTCCCAGGCGAAGCTGAGCGAGATGTTGAAGACCGTGCGGCAGACGACTTCCGCGATGATGAGGATGACGATGCCGACCACGAGCAGCACGGCGACGATGCCGGCGGCTTGAGACACCCTGTCCACGGCCCTCAGCGCTGCCCGCACCGGCCCCTCCCTGCGAGCAGCGGCTCCCCGGCGGAACCGGGGAGCCGCGCCGCCTGCTGGTCGTTCAGCGCCCGACAGCCTTCCAGAAGTCTTCGATGACCATCTTGGCCTTCGGGTGGGCTTCCATGAAGCTGGCGACCATGGGCTTGGTCGCGTTCTGCATGCCCGAGAGCATTTCAGGCGTGACCACGCCCATCGCGACGCCGTTGTCGTTCAGGATCTTGGACTTCGCCTCGTCCTCCATGCGGCTCACATCCCAGAACGGCGCCTCGAGCCGCCTGGCGGTCTCCTCGATGGCCATCCGGTCCTTCTCGTCGATGGACGCCCAGGCGTCGAGATTGACGTTCACCATGTTCGAGCCCCAGACATGGGCGGTCGGATACATGAACTTGAGGAACTCCCAGAACTTGCCGTCCACGCCCGAACTTGCGGAGGTGGTGACGGCGTCGATGGTGCCGGCGGCCAGCGACGGCACAACCTCGCCCCAGGGAAGCTGGACCGCCGTCATGCCGATGGCGTTGAACAGCGCGGTGGTCGTCTTGTCATAAGTGCGGATCTTGATGCCCGCCAGGTCCTCGAGCTTGGCGATCGGCACCTTCGTGTACACATACTGCCGGGGCCACGGCACGATGTAGAGGAGCTTCTGGTTGAACTGGGCCAGAACCTCGTCCAGCACGGGGCGGAAGTGCCCGTGCAGGGTCCGCAGCTCGTCGAAACCGGAGACCAGGTAGGGCTGGGCCTCGATCCCGACGATGGGCGCCTCGCCCACCTGCTGGTTCAGCAGCACGTCGCCGATCGGCACGAGCCCGTCGCGGACCGCGGTCAGCATCTCGGGGCCCTTGAAGCCGAGCGAGCCGCCCGGATGGATGTTGATCTTGACGCGGCCCTCGGTCGCCTTCTCGACCTCGGCGGCGAACACCTTGGCGTTTTCGACATGGAAATTGCCGTCCGGCCAGGCCAGCGGCAGGTCCCATTCGGCCGCCGAAACCGCAGTGGCGCCCAGCGACAGAAGCGCGACTGCCGCAGTCCCGGGCAGCAAACGACGCATCATGCTCATGAAAATTTCTCCTCCCTGTTGCTAACGTCAGCAGCAGCGGCCGGGCTTTCCTGCGCCGGCCGGCAGCGCCCAAGCCTTGCTTGCCGCGCCGGCGAAACTCTTGCCCCACCAGGTCCGCACTGTCAAATCGCGGGTCCGTCGCGTGCCGGAGTGCGATCCTTCGCGACTCCCCTGCCGATTTCGCACAGCCGGTTCCGGTGACCTGGCAACGCGCGCCCCCAACCGTTGCCCCGTCCTCCGGCCCTCGTTTCCACCGGCATTTCATGAAAAAGCTCCAACATTCATTTTTTGTTCCCGGCCGGGCTTGACATTTGGCGATATGGTGTATGATGAAAGTAGAGAGAGGCGGCTTCCGGGGCCGCCTTTCGGCGTTTCTGCAGAAAGCGACCGGCTGGGGGCCGAAAAAGCCCCCGGCGTGAGCAAGCGCGAGAGGTGCGTGCGCCGTCTCGCGCGCGCAATCAGGCGCACGAACCGCGCCGGCGCCGACACCCG
>JAJEAZ010000207.1 GCA_022824105.1 Alphaproteobacteria bacterium | reverse complement strand
CGCGGCGACGCCGGCCCGCGCGCAGCGACGGGTAAGGCGGTCCGCCGCGCGTGCGCCCTCGTCGTCGCCGTCGCGGGCGATGACCAGCCGCGCGACGCCGGGCGGAGGCGCGAACGCGCCGAGGCTCCCGGCGGAGAGCGCCGCCGCCGCCGTGATCTCCGGAACAGCCGTCACGATGGAGAGCACCGTCTCGATGCCCTCGCCGACGACGAGGGAGGCCCGCCCGTCGGCGGGAACCGCCCCGAAGCGGACGGCATGGCCGTGGATCCGCCCCAGCGCCTTGCGCGGGGCGGTGACGCCCGCCTTGGCGGGCAGCCGCGGATCGAGCCAGGTGCGCTGCACGCCGAGGACGGTGCCGTCGTCGCCGGTCACGGCGGCGACCAGCGCCGGGAGGCGGCGGACGGCGTTCCCCTCGCGGTGGCGAAGCTCGGGATGGAAGCGCAAGGCCGCGAAGCGGCAGCGCACGAGGCCCCTGGCCCGGAGGTAACGCTCGGCATGGGTGCCGCCGACGGCGCGGCAGCGCTGCCAGAGGCGGCGCGCCGCCTCGCAGCTGTCCCAGGGGCCGTCCTGCCTCGCCGCCGGCAACGCCGGCAGGGCGAGGAAGGACCGCGCCTCGTCGAGCGCCGCGCGCAGCGAATGCGCGTGCGAGCGATGGCGGATCAGGTCGAGCAGGTCGCCGTGAGACCCGTCGGCGGCGTCCGTCCACTTGCCCGGGACGCCGGGGCCGCGCAGGCGGACGAAGAGCGAGCGGCCCTTGGCGCCATCGATGTTCCCGGCGACCCAGTAGCGGCCCTGCCGCCGGCCGTTGGGGAGGTACCGGCGGCAGACCTCCTCGGCGCGCTCGGCAAGGGCCGCGGCGACGGCGGCGGCGGGTGACGGATGGCGGTGCATGGGGGACTCCTTCAGGCCGAACGGACACCGGATGCCGGCGGGACTCCGCCTCCGGCCGGCGCCGAAGGCGCGGACGCGCCGCCCGGGCCAGGGCAACTCGGAATCGGGAGCAAAAAAGGGGCCGACGCGCGCGGCGCCGGCCCGAGTCGGGGAGGTCACGAGGCGGTTGCCCGCACTCGATGTTGTCAATCCTGGACACGAGAAAAAACGTAACCACGCAGGCATATGAGCCTGCGTAGTTTACACTTTTCCTATAGTCCTCAGAACGGGATTTCGTCGTCCAGGTCCGCGCTTGCGCTGGCGCTTGCGGCCCCGGCCTGGTCGGCCATGCCCGCATCGGCCTGCGCGGCCGCGCCGTTCCCGTTCGGCTTGTCGAGGAACTGCACGCGTCCGCCCGGGACGAGCAGGATCTCGGTCGAGAACCGGTCGGAGTCCTCGCCGTCCTTCTTCCAGCGGCGGGTCTGCAGCTTGCCCGCGACGTAGACCAGTCGGCCCTTCGTCGCGTGCTTCTGCAGCATGTCGATCAGGCCGTCCTGGAACGTCACGATCCTGTGCCACTCGGTGCGGTCGACGCGCTCGCCGGAACCGTTCCTGTCGATGTAGCTTTCGTCGGTGGCGATGCTCAGGTTGGCCACGCGGCCCCCCGATGCGAGCTGGTTGACGGTGACGTCGGCGCCGAGGCGTCCGATCAGTTCCGCGCGATTGAGTCCGAAGCTCATGGTCTTCTCCTTCTGGTCAGGTTCATTGCGATGGGTTGCGAACGGACGGGACCGGGACGCTCTCCCGAACCCCCTTCCGTTCACCCCTCCAAAGCCCCCCTCCACCTCCGCCCCGTGGGGGACGGCGACCCGACCGGGTGCCTTGGGACCGTCGGGTCCGTCGGCGGGCAGGCCGGGCCGCGACGGCATCGTCGTGGCGAGGGTCGCGATTTGAGGCTGGGGACGCCCCGGTCACCGGTCCAGCGACCCGGCGGAGTCACGGCGGATGTCGGCCAGGCGTTCGCACGCGGCCCTCGGCGTCATGGATCCGAGGTTCAGGACCGGGATGCCGAGATGCTCGGCGATGCGGATGCTCATTCCCGTCCCGCCCTCGATGCGTCCTCCGGGAGACCACGCCACGCAGGCATCAACCGGCCGATCCGTGGTCACGCCGAGCAAGGCCGCGTTCCTGGCGTGCAGCTTCCGGACGGCGGGCGAGCACCGGTCCCATGCGGGATGAAGCCGGGCCGCGACCTCCATGCAGGCGGACAGCGCCGTACCGGACAGCACCCGGCAGTCGGGGGCGCGATGCCCGTTGTAGCCCTGCCACGGCAGCCAGAGCGTCCGCTGGCCGGCCGGCGCGCCCGATGCGAATGCAGAATCCGCCCCGTCTGCGCCGCCGCTCGCCAGGTGCCAGCCCTGCCGCGCCAGCCAGCCTGCCATCACCGTCATGTCGGCCAGGACCTGCGGCGGCGTCGCCCGCGCCCCGATCCCGGCATAGGTCAATGTCGTCATGTCCGATCTCCCCGGTTTCAAATCTCGCCGCTCCCTCTCCGTCGGCGGTCTCGCTCCCGGCAGGCTCCTCTCTCCCTCCGCAGTTCCTTGCGCGACGCTGGTGCCTGAACTGAACCGTCGTGGCTTGCCGTCAATCCCTGCGACACGGACAGGAAGGTGCGCAAGGGACCGCGCGGGTTCCGACCGCCGGGGCAGGTCCGGCTGCCGACCGGTGCGGTCGTGCAGGCGGCGGTGCGGTTCCTGCCCGAAGCGGACATGGCTCCGGAAGCCGGGGCATTGATGACAAACGTGATCATGTCGGTTCCGTCCTTCATCGCCCCGACGCCTTCGGCCCCGCCAGTTGGCCTATTGCCGAAGGCTCTGGTTGCCTTGGTCGACACTGGATCTCCTGGTTGCCGGGGCGTCGCAGGGCACGCTGGCCGTTTCGACATCGGCGGTCGTGCTTCCGCTCTGGCGCCTCGCGGCCGCGGCTTTCGGCCGACGTGCCGGCTTGGGAGGCTTGGTGGTGGCTCGCGCGTGGTGCGTGAGGCGGCGGACGGCGGGCCGGCAATACGTATGCCGCCAGATGGCGGTGTGGTCGTGCTGCCTGGAAAACGTCGACGGCGAAAGTCGTGCAATCCCGTTCCCTTCCTGTTGAGAGTATGCTTGGAGGTTGAATGCAGGCCTGTGGAGGTCTTCGATGTTGAACGGCTTGCGTAGAAGGATGATCCAGAATGAAACATGTTCCGCCATCAACACGGGAGACGGCATTCAACTGTCCGCATTGCGGAGCGTTGACCAGTCAGAAGTGGTTTGCCTTACGAGCGACCCCACGACAGGGCCGTACACCTCTTCCGAGGATTGTTGATTCGGGATTGCTGGAGAAACTCAAGTCGAAGAAATTCGATGATCCTGACGAGAAGGCGAAAATTTTTGGCCACGCAGAGAGACTCATTAACGGTTGGCCGGTCTTGAATGCGCCGGACGGTAAGAACTACGGCTTTGCAAGTCTTGACAACGTGTTCGTGGCCCAATGCTTCAATTGCAGGGACGTGTCGGTCTGGGTCCATAAAAAGCTCGTGTTCCCGGCAAGAGGAGACGCTCCGCCGGCGAATCCCGACCTGTCCGAAGACATTCGCCGGGACTATGACGAGGCAGGCAGCATCCTGAACCTGTCCCCCCGTGGAGCCGCGGCCCTGCTGAGGCTGGCGATCCAGAAGCTGTGCAAGGAACTCGGCGAGTCCGGCGAGAATCTGAACAAGGACATTGGCGCCCTGGTGGCGAGAGGCCTAGATGACCGGATCAAGGAGGCACTCGATTCCGTGCGTGTCATTGGGAACAATGCGGTGCATCCAGGCGAGATGGACCTGCGTGACGATCGCGCCACCGCAGAGAGATTGTTCGAGCTGCTGAACCTGATTGCCGAGAGGACGCTTTCGGATGAAAGGAAGATCAAGGAAGTCTATGGAAAGCTTCCCGCAAGAGATCTCAAGGCGATAAAATTGCGTGATTCGAGGTCGTAGAAGCACCAATCGGTGCGCACGTTAGGGAACTGGGACCGGCACTGGCAAGCGGGCAGACGAGCCCCACCTCTTGTGACTGGCCGAATGTGTCAGGTGACATGTCGGCAGAGGCACATGTTCTGGGAAACGATGGCAAGCGCTCAGTCGGCGCCGAGCATACCGAAATGGCGAAAGGCCTCGAATATGGCGTCTCGCTTGTCTGGCGGACATGGCCCGACGCGCCGGTCGGCCGTGCGGTTCCAGGCCCTGCGGGGCTTGAGTCCGGCGAGGTCCTTGCAGTGGGAGATCCAGCAGTCGTGCTGAACCGGCCATCCGTGGTTGTCCTTCACCCATTGCCTGATCTGCGAATGCGTGGCCATTGCGATGCCGGAATGCAGGCGACGGCACGGCCTGGCAATGCTCCGCGGCGGAATCGACCGCTCAATGCAGTGTTCCGCCGCCCATCCCGTCTTCGGCCCGCATCGACTCGGCTGCCATGGCGGTCCAGGAGTCGCGATCGTGGCCGAGCCTGCGGTTGAGCCTGTCGCAGAGACCGAGTGCATCATCGAGAGTCAGCGTCACGAGCGCGGTGGGCACGTGCCCGGGCACGTCCGCGAACACGATCCGGATCTGCTGCATCTCGGTCTCGACGTCGTACGCGGGCGCGAAGCAGTAGTCCGGGTTTTCCGGCAGGGTCGTGACGGGGTCGGTCATGGGGGCTCTCCTTGCGGGGCGGTGATATCCGGGGGCCGCCCGACCGGCAACACGTGTGCGGATGCCAGCGGACGGCGAGGCGATGACGTGACGTCCAACAATCAGGCCGCAAGCGGCCAGCGGTCGAGGACGCGCGACACGGCCGCCGCGTCGGGCGCGAACATCCGGGCGCGGAAGGACACGATCTCGACCGTGCATCCCGTGCGCCGGAGCGCGGCCAGGTCGGTGTCGGACGGGCCCTCGATCTCGACGCGCGGCTCGCCCATGAAGCGCCGCCGCGCGAGCCGCCAGCCGTTGGCGAGCGGCAGCGCGGCGCCCCGGTCCAGGACCGCCGCGTAGGCCTCGGCGCCGGTCAT
>JAJEAZ010000503.1 GCA_022824105.1 Alphaproteobacteria bacterium | reverse complement strand
TCCTGCACCGCCGACTTCTACCAGAAGATCATCGAGAAGACGTCGGCGGAGTTCATGGAAGGCTTCATCTTCCAGTTCCCGGACTTCGACGACCCTGCGCTGAACAGCGAGGGGGTGAATTTCGTCAACCCGAACGAGTTCTACGCCGAATACGCCAAGCGTTACGGCGCCTCGGAATGGAGCGCCGTTTCCTGGGAATACGCCTCGATCATGGATCTGTGGGCCGACGCCGCGGGCAAGGCGGGCAGCGCGGAGCCGGCGGCCGTCCTGGAAGCGATGAAAGCCGGCGGCACCGGCAAGCACGCCTTCGGCACCGCCGATTGGTGGGGCACGGAGCTGTTCGGCATCGACAACGCCCTGGTCGGCAACTGGCCCGTGGTGGCGATCGAAGGCGGCAAGGCCACGATCAAGGAGTTCAGGTCCATTCCCGCCTGGTGGGACAAGCACAAGGACCTGATGATCAAGCACATGACGGCGCTCGGCCAGATGTGGAACCAGCGCGGGTAACCCTCCGCGCTGCGCATGGCCGCGCCGCCGTGCTACCAATGGCAGCCGGGGCCGGGCGCCGCCCGGTCCCGGCGTCGTTTGTCCGCCCCGGCCTTTGAGGCACGCTGATGGACCTGCTGTGGCAGACCGCCGTCAACGCGACCTATGCCGCGAGCTACATGGCGCTCATCGCGGTCGGTCTGGTCATGATCTTCGGCGTCATGGGCGTCATCAATTTCGCCCATGGCGAGCTCTACATGGTGGGCGCCTATTGCGTGGTGTTCCTGTATGCGCAGGAGAACTTCCCCTTCCTGCTCGCGGTCGCGGCGGGCCTCGTCTTCGTCGGCATTGTCGGCCTCGTCATGGAACGAACGATGTTCCGCCCGCTGCGCGACAATCCGCTGGGCGGCCTTATCGCCTCCATCGGATTCCTGCTGATCCTGCAAACGCTGGCCGTGCTGGGCTTCGGCCGGCGCATGGGCCATGTGCCGCCCGCAACCCAGGACAAGGCGGAGATTTTCGGCGCGGTCCTCACCTATCAGCGGCTCTTCGTGATCCTCGCCGCCATCCTGCTGCTCGCCGCCCTTTGGACCTTCCTCAGGCGTTCCAAATTCGGCCGGGCCCTGCGCGCCTGCGCCCAGGACGCCGAAGCCGCTTCCCTGCAGGGCATCTCGATGAACCAGACGGCGCGCGTTGCCATGTTCATCGGCGCTGCGCTCGCGGGCGTGGCCGGCGCCCTGACGGCGCCCCTTGTCAGCCCGACGCCCTATATCGGCCATTCGATCATCGTCACCGCCTTCATCATCATCATCGTCGGCGGCGTGGGCAGCCTTGAAGGCGCAGTCATCGCGGCGGTGCTCTACGCCTTCGTCCACACCTTCGTCACGACCTTCTTCGACGGGGTGATCGCCAACATCGTCGGGCTGGCGCTCATGTTCGCCGTGCTGGTCGTGCGGCCGACCGGCCTGTTCGGAGCGCGGGAACGTGCCTGAAACGGCGGGCGCCATGCCGGCAGCCGGGGCTGGCGGCGCGGTCCAGCGGCTCGCCTGGCGGCTGCGGCTGGTCTTCCTGTTCGCGGCGCTGGCGGCCCTGCCCTATCTGCTGAGCTACTCGCAGCAGGAAATCGCGGTCCTGCTCGTCATCAACGTCCTCCTGGTCTCGAGCTATCGGCTGTTGACGCTCACCGGCGAATGGTCGCTCGGCCATGTCGTCATCATGGGGGTCGGCGCCTATGCCAGCGCGCTGCTGGCGAAGCAGCTGGGCGTTCCGGTGCCGCTTTCCATGCTCCTCGGCGGCGGCGCGGCGGCCGTCGTGGCCGCGATACTGAGCGTCCCGCTGTTCCGGATGAAGGGCTTCTACTTCCTGATCGGGTCCTTCGCGGCCGGCGAGATCATCCGGCTGATCTGGAAACGCTTCACCGATCCCTTCGGCGGCCCCAAGGGCCTGAAGCGCATCGACCCGTTTCCCGACATCGAAGCCGGTTTCCTGTCGATCGATTTCTACGAGCCGGTCAACTACTACTTCCTGGCGCTGGTCGTGGTCTCGGCCTCGCTGTTCGTCCTCTACCGCATCGAACGCTCGCGCATCGGGCTCACCTTCCACGCGATCCACTGGCAGGACCGGCTGGCCGAATCGGTCGGCGTGGACACGTTCCGCTACCGCACGCTGGCCTTCGTCATCGCCTCCTTTTTCGCCGGGATCGCCGGCGGCCTCTACGCCCACTATGTCGGCGCGGTGAATCCGACCCGCTTCAGCGTCGACCAGATGGTCTATGTGCTCGTCTGGGCGGTCGTCGGCGGCACCGCGACCTTCCACGGCCCGATCCTCGGCGTCGTCGCGCTCACCGTCGTCAACGAGATCGTGCTGCGCGCGCTGGGCCTGGATACGGTGCGCCCCCTGATATACGGCGCCATCCTGATCCTCTCCGTCCTCTACCTCCCGAACGGGCTCGAAAGCCTCGGAGCCCGGCTCCGCGCCCTGTTGCAGCGGCGGCGCGGCCAGCCGGCCGCAACCGGAGGAGAGCCGGCATGACGATGCAAGGCGAACGGCCGATTCTGGAAGCCCGCGGGCTGACGCGCCGGTTCGGCGGCCTGGTTGCGGTCGACCATTTCAGCTTCTCGGTGCGCGAGGGCGCGATCCACGGCCTGATCGGGCCGAACGGCGCGGGAAAGACGACCACCTTCAACGTCATCAGCGGCTTCTACGCGCCAAGCGCCGGGCGGGTGTTCTTTCGTGGCCTCGACATTTCGGGCCGCAAGACCAGCGCGCTCGCCGCGATGGGGCTGGTGCGCACCTTCCAGGGCTCGACCCTGTTCCAGGAATTCTCGGTTCTGGACAATGTCCGGGTCGGGCGCCATCTCGGCGCCCGGGCCGGCTTCCTCAGCCGGCTGCTCGGCACGGACCGGCACTCCGAGCGCGAAGCGGACGAAAGGGCGCGGGAGACGCTCACCTTCTTCGGGCTGGAGGACCTGGCCGACGAGCCGGTGTCGAACCTGCCGCACGGCCACCAGCGAATGCTCGGCATGGCGATCGCGCTGGCGGCGGAGCCGAAAGTGCTGCTGCTCGACGAGCCCTTCACCGGCATGAACCCGGAGGAGACCCGGCGCATGATGGCGCTGGTCCGGCGCATCCGCGAGGGCGGCGTCACAGTCATGCTGGTCGAGCATGACATGCAGGCGGTGATGAATCTCTGCGACACCATCACGGTGATGAATTTCGGCGCCCTGCTGGTCGAGGGCGCGCCCGAAGCGGTGCGCAACGATCCCGCGGTAATCGAAGCCTATCTCGGCTCGGCCGCGGCCGACGGAGCGGGCCATGTTGCTTGAAATCCGCGATATCGAGGTGCGCTACCAGAAGACCGCGGCGCTCAGGGGCGTTTCGATGGCGGTGCCGGCGGGCGGCATCGTGACCATCATCGGCGCGAACGGCGCCGGCAAGACGACGACGCTCCGCGCCGTCTCCGGGCTGGAACCGCTGGCCCGGGGCGAAATCCGCTTCGACGATGCAAGGATCGACGGGCTGGCGCCGGAAGAGATCGTGCGCCGCGGCATCGCCCATGTGCCGGAAGGCCGGCGGGTGTTTCCGGACCTGACAGTCGAGGAAAACCTGCACACCGGCGCCTTCCTGCGCACCGACAGGGCCGCCGTCCAGGCGTCGCTGAAAGAGGTTTTCGACCACTTTCCGCGCCTGGCGGAGCGGCGGCGGCAATGGGCGCGGTCGATGTCCGGCGGAGAGCAGCAGATGCTGGCGATCGGCCGGGCGTTGATGAGCGCCCCCCGTGTGCTGTTGCTGGACGAGCCGTCGATGGGCCTGTCGCCGGTGATGGTCCAGGAGATCGCACGGATCGTCGCCGGTATTTCGGGGCGCGGCGTCCCGGTCGTGCTGGTCGAGCAGAACGCGGAAATGGCGCTGCGCCTGGCGCGGTACGCCTATGTGCTCGAAACCGGGGCGGTCGCGCTGGAGGGCCCGGCAGGCGACCTGCGCGAGAACGCCCACGTCCGCCGCGCCTATCTCGGCGGATAGCGCCGGCGGGACAGCGCCGGCAGCGGGCGATATCCTCAAATATGCCTTTGTATTTCCGAGTTTGTCTGGCAGGGTTCGGTCCGAGCCCTGTCGTCACTCTCTGCGGGACACGGTTCCCGCCATCCCTGGAAGGAGGTCGCCCATGAGTCGCCAGAAACCAACCACCCGGCGCGATTTCATGAAGACTGCGGCAGCCGGCGCCGGGGCCGCCGCGTTCTCCAGCGTGTTCCCGGCCATCTCGGCCGATGCCGATGACGCGATCCTGGTCGGCGGCCTGCACGACCTCTCCGGCTTCATCGATTTCGCCGGCATCCCGATGAACCAGATCATGCTGATGGCCATCGAGGAGATCAACGCGCAGGGCGGCCTGCTCGGCCGCGAGGTCAAGGGCGTCGTTTACGATCCCCAGTCCAACATGTCGCTCTATTCGCAATATGCGACGCAGCTTGCGCTGAAGGACAAGGTCGCGGTCGTCATGGGGGGCATCACCAGCGCCAGCCGCGAGACCATCCGCCCGATCTTCCACCGCTTCAAGACGCTCTACTTCTACAACACGCTCTATGAGGGCGGCGTTTGCGACCGCAACGAGATCACGCTCGGCACCACGCCCGCGCAGACGGTCGAGCAGCTTGTGCCGCACACCATGAATCTGTGGGGCAAGAAGGTCTATACCATCGCGGCGGACTACAATTACGGCCAGATCACCGCTGCCTGGGTGAAACGCTATGTCGAGCAGAACGGCGGCGAGGTGCTGTCCACCGACTTCTTCCCGCTGGATGTAACCAATTTCGGGCCGACGATCTCCAAGATCCAGGAAGCGAAGCCGGACATGGTGATGTCCGTGCTGGTCGGCACCGGCCATCTCGGCTTCTACAACCAGTGGGCTGCGGGCGGCATGAAGAACGAAATCCCGATCGCTTCCACGACCTTTGGCGCGGCAGGCGCCGAGATCGAGATCATCGCGCCGGAAGTCGCCAACGGCATCATCACCTGCTACGGCTACTACCCGCAGATCGACTCGCCGATGAACAATGCCTGGGTCGAGTCGGTCAGGAAGCGCTATCCGGACGACACGCCCTTCCTGACGGAGCTCTCGGCCTTCACCTGGGAAGGCATGATGATCTGGGCCGATGCGGTGCGGACCGCGGGCAGCCTCGACCGCATGGCGCTCATCGAGGTGATGGAGTCGGGCAAGGAATACGAGTTCCCGTCCGGCAGGGTCACCATCGACCGCAAGACCCACCATGCGATCCGGGACGTCTATGTGGCGGACCTCCGGGACAAGCAGTATGTCATCAAGGAGAAATTCTCCCAGGTCCAGCCGGTGGACACCCAGACCGTCTGCGACCTCGAAAAGGACCCGAACGCCAACAAGCACTACGAAATCTCGCTCAACTAGAAGGCGTTGCCGACCGTCCGCCGCCCTGACCTGCGGGTCGGGGCGGCGGCGGCGGGGTCGTTCATGGATTTTGCCCTTATCGTCCTGATCGAGCTGCTTCGCGCCGTGGCGGGGCTCGTGCTGATCGCCGCCGGGCTCGCGATCATCTTCGGCATGATGCGGGTCATCAACATCGCCCATGGCGAGTTCCTGATGCTCGGCGGCTACACCGTGGTGCTGACGACCAAGCTGGGCGTGAACCTCTGGGTCGCGATCCTGGTGCTGGCGCCGCTGTTCGTGGGCGTGTTCGGCATCATCGTCGAGCGCTGCATCATCCAGTTCCTCTATAACCGCCTGCTGGATTCCATCCTCGCGACCTGGGGGTTGAGCCTGCTCCTCATCGGGGCTGTGACCGTCGTGTTCGGCAACACGGTGGAGGGCGTGGCGACGCCGCTCGGCGGCTTCGACATCGGCGACTACAAGATGGCGAGCTACACGCTGGTGCTGATCTTCGCGGCCGCGGTGATCCTTGCCGCGATCTACGCCGTGCTCCGATACACCCGCTTCGGGCTGATCGCGCGCTCGACCATGCAGAACCCGAACATGGCCGAGGCGCTCGGCGTCAACTCCAAGCTGGTCTATATGGCGACCTTCGGCATCGGCGCGGCGCTGACCGGGCTGGCGGGCGGCCTGCTGGCCCCGATCGCGGGCGTCGTGCCCAGCATGGGCATCTATTTCATCGGGCAGGCCTTCATCACCGTGGTCACGGGCGGCACCGCCATCGTCGCCGGCACCCTCAGCGCCTCGACCATGCTCGGCACGCTCAGCCAGAGCATCACCTTCCTGTCCGGGCCCGTCTTTGGCGACGCCGCGCTGCTGCTCGTCGCGCTCATCCTTCTCCGGCTGCTGCCGCAGGGCATCACCGGGCGCATCTTTTCGCGCAGCCTCTGAGGCGGGGAACCGATGGCGGCACCCGGATACTGGCGCGGCGTTGCCCTGGTGGCAGCGATTTTCCTCGCGATCCTGCTGTTCGTCCCGGCCTGGTTCGACCTCTTCGAGGTCCTGCAGATGACGCAATATGTCGTGCTGGCGATCTATGCGCTGAGCCTCGCCTATATCTGGGGCTTCGGCGGCATCATCAGCTTCGGCCAGGCGGGCTTTTTCGGGCTGGGCGGCTACGCCTTCGCGGTGATCTCGATCAATATGGGCGACACTACCGTCCCGTTCCTGTTGACCATCGCGCTCTGCTTCGCCTTCGCGGCCGTGCTCGGCTATTTCATGTTCTACGGGCGCCTCAGCGACGTCTATCTCGGCGTCGTGACGCTGGTCGTCGCCCTCATCATGTGGAAGCTGATAAGCCACACGGCCGGGCCGGAATACGCCATCGGCAAGGCGCGGCTCGGCGGCTTCAACGGCATTCCCAGCATCCCGATCATGCGGGTGCCGTTCACGGACCGGGAAATGGACCCGGGGGAGATGTTCCAGTATTTCATGGGGCTGCTGATCTTCGTCTATCTGCTGCTCCATGTGCTGATCCGCTCCAAGTTCGGCCGGATCGCCATCAGCATCCGCGAGAACGAGGTCCGGACCGGCCTGCTCGGCTACGACATCCGCCGCTACAAGCTCATGGTGTTCTCCATCGGCGGCGCGCTCGGCGGGGCGTCCGGCGCCATGTGGGCGACCTACCAGACCTTCATCGACCCGAACGCCTTCAGCCTCGAAATGTCGGCCAAGTGCCTGATCTGGGTGATGGCCGGCGGCGTCGGCACGCTGATCGGGCCCATCGTCGGCGTCGTCGCGCTGCAATATCTCTCGCTGAAGCTCGGCGAGACGGCGTTCATCAACAATCTGGTGATCCTCGGCATCGTGCTGGTGCTGCTGGTGCTGCTCATGCCGCGCGGTATCGTGCCGACCCTGCATGACTGGCTGCGCAAGGGCGTGGCGCTGGTCCGGCAGCCGTCGCGGGGGGGCGCGCCGTGACCGCCGCGTCCGGGTCCATCCTGGCCACGTCCAGCCTCACCATGCGCTTCGGCGGCGTGGTGGCGGTGGACAATGTCAATTTCAGTCTGGCGCCGGGCGAGCTGCGCTGCCTGATCGGGCCGAACGGCGCGGGCAAGAGCACCTTCTTCAAGTGCCTCACCGGGCAATTGCGGCCCAGCAGCGGCTCCATCCTGTTCGACGGCGAGGAGATCGGCGGGCGCCACACCCACGAGATCGTCGCGCGCGGCATCGGCATCAAGACGCAGGTGCCGAACCTGTTCGAGGGCCTCTCGGCCTACGAGAATGTCAGCCTCGCGGCCAGCCGCAGGAACCGGGCGGACCGGGCGGCGGAGATTGCCGCCGAGATGCTCGAACTCATGCAGATTCCGGAAATCGCGGGCGAGGCGGTCGGCACGCTCGCCCACGGCCAGCGCCAGCTTGTCGAGCTCGCCATGGTGCTCGCCGGCCGGCCGCGCCTGGTGCTGCTCGACGAGCCGGCGGCGGGCATGGCGGGCGAGGAGCGCGCGCGCCTCGCCGGCGTGGTGCGAAGCCTCGCCGGCGACAACACGCTGATCGTCGTCGAGCACGACATGGACTTCATCAAGGACATCGCCAGCACGGTCACCGTGTTCCACCGCGGGCGCATCTTCATCGAGGGCCATGTGGAGGAGATCATGGCGCATTCGGAGGTGCAGGAGATCTATCTGGGGAAGGAAACGAATGCCGCTGCTTGAGATACGCGGCTTGCGGGCGACCTACGGGCCGGTTCCGGTCCTGCACGGTATCGAGCTCGATGTCGAGGAGGGGGAGCTCGTCGGCGTTCTCGGCCATAACGGCATGGGCAAGACGACCCTGCTGCGCGCGCTCATGGGCTTCGTGAATGTCAGCGCCGGCTCCATCCGCTTCGACGGGCGGGAAATCCAGCGGCTGCCGACCTGGCGGCGCGCCCGGCTCGGCATGGCGCTGGTGCCCCAGGGCCGCGAGATCTTTCCCAACCTCTCCGTGCGCGAGAACATGCTGGTCGGGGTGCCGCGCGGCGAGGAGCCGGAGGCGCGCATCGGGGAAATCCTCGGATATTTCCCGCGCCTCACCGAGCTCCTGGACCGCCGCGGCGGCGCGCTCAGCGGCGGGGAGCAGCAATTGCTGGCGCTCGCGCGCTGCCTCTGCGCGCGCCCGTCCATGATCCTGCTGGACGAGCCGACGGAAGGCATACAGCCCTCCATCATCCAGGACATCGCCGCCGTCATCGGAGAATTGCGGGCGCGGCAGAAGCTGACCATCGTGCTCGTCGAGCAGAACCTGGACTTCATCGCCGCGCTGGCTGAGCGCGTGCTAATCCTGCAAAAGGGTGAGATCACCCGCCAGGTCGACAGCCGCGACCTGGGCAATGCCGAGATGATGAGCGCCTATACGGGGTTCAGCACTCCGGCTGCGTGACGTCGAGGAAGGAAGAAAATGCCAGTTCAGATGCCGACTGCGGAGCAGCTGCGCGATGTCGCGGACGAGATGGGCCTGACGCTCAGCGAGGAGGACGTGCAGTCCTTCCTCGGCCTCATCGCCGGCAGCATCGAGGCCTACAATGTGGTTGACGGCCTCCCCGACAACCTGCCGCAGGTGCGCTATCCGCGCACGCCCGGCTACCGGCCGGAGGGCGAGGAGAACAAATACAACGCCTGGTACTACAAGAGCCGGATCGAGGGCGCGGCCGGAGGCAGGCTGGCGGGCAAGACCGTCGCGCTCAAGGACAATGTGATGCTGGCCGGCGTGCCGATGATGAACGGCGCGGCCACGCTGGAAGGCTATGTGCCGGACATCGACGCGACCATCGTCGAGCGGCTGCTGGACGCGGGCGCCACCATCGAGGGCAAGGCGCATTGCGAGAATTTCTGCCTCTCCGGCGGCAGCCACACCAATGCGACGGGCGCGGTCCACAACCCGCACCGCATGGGCTATTCCGCCGGCGGTTCGTCTTCCGGCAGCGCCGCGCTGGTGGCGGCCGGCGAGGTCGATATGGCCGTCGGTGGCGACCAGGGCGGGTCGATCCGCATGCCGGCCGCCTATTGCGGCATTTACGGCATGAAGCCGACGCACGGGCTCGTGCCCTATACCGGCATCATGCCCATCGAGATCTATGTGGACCACACTGGGCCGATGACCGGCAATGTCCGCGACAATGCGCTGATGCTGGAGGCGATCGCCGGCGCC
Organism: Alphaproteobacteria bacterium; assembly: GCA_022824105.1. Classification (GTDB taxonomy): domain Bacteria; phylum Pseudomonadota; class Alphaproteobacteria; order Bin95; family Bin95; genus Bin95. The sequence goes on along the minus strand of JAJEAZ010000503.1, from coordinate 2,261 downwards.
GACGGCGTGGACCCCCGGCAGTACGACGTGGAGACGCACCCCTATTCCGAAATGCTGGAAGGCGGCGTCGGCGGCATGAAGATCGGCGTGCTGCAGGAAGGCTTCGGGCACCCGAACTCGGAGGCCGATGTCGATGCGGCCAACCGCGCGGCGGCGGACATTCTGGCGAAGCTCGGCGCGGAGGTCCGGGAAGTTTCGGTGCCGATGCACGCCATCGGCGCCGCGATCTGGACCCCCATCGGCGTAGAGGGGCTGACCGGCACCATGATGTGGGGCGACGGCTACGGCCACAGCCGGCAGGACCTCTATGTGACGAGCCTGATGGACTTCCACCACCGCTGGCGCGACCGGGCGGACCAGATGTCCGAGACCACCAAGCTGTTCACCATGCTCGGCACCTATATCCGCAACCATTACGGCCTGCGCTACTACGGCAAGGGGGTGAACCTCTCGCGCCGGCTGGCGGCGGAATATGACAGGGTGCTGGCCGAGTGCGACCTGCTGCTGCTGCCGACCGTGCCGCTCAAGGCCACGCCGCTGCCGGGCCCCGAGGCCTCGCGCGAGGAGTATGTGCAGCGCGCGCTCGAGATGATCGGCAATACCGCGCCCTTCGACATCACCCACCATCCGGCGATGTCGCTGCCCTGCGGCATGGGCGACGGGCTGCCCATCGGCATGATGCTGGTCGGCAGGCGCTACGCCGAGCCCGCCATCTACCGGGCCGCCTACGCCTTCGAGCAGGCCGAGGACTGGAAGAGCCTCTGAGAGAAACGCGATCACGGGAGGAACGGGCCGATGACGATTCAGGGTCCCAAAGCGTCTGAACTGCAGGAACTCGGCCGCTCGCTCGGCTTCGGCCTGACCGATGAGGAAGCCCGGGAATACAGCGAACTGCTGGCGCCCCTGGCCGCCATGGCCGATGCGCAGCAGAAGATGCCGGACTACCTGCCGGCGGTGAAATATCCGCGCACGCCCGGCTACCGGCCGGAGGGCGAGGAGAACAAATACAACGCCTGGTACTACAAGAGCCGCATCGAGGGCGCGGCGGAGGGCCCGCTCAAGGGCAAGACCGTCGCGCTCAAGGACAACATCATGCTGGCCGGCGTGCCGATGATGAACGGGACCTCGATCCTGGAGGGCTATATCCCGGAGGTCGACGCCACCGTCGCGACGCGCCTGCTGGACGCGGGCGCGACCATCCTCGGCAAGGCGCATTGCGAGAACTACTGCCTCTCCGGCAGCAGCCACAGCAATGCGACCGGCCCCTGCCACAACCCCCACCGGATGGGCTACAGCGCCGGCGGCTCGTCTTCCGGCAGCGCCGCGCTGGTGGCGGCCGGCGAGGTCGATATGGCCATCGGCGGCGACCAGGGCGGCTCGATCCGGATGCCGGCCTCCTTCTGCGGCATTTACGGCATGAAGCCGACCCACGGCCTCGTGCCCTATACCGGCGTGCTCGGCATCGAAGCGGGCATCGACCATGTCGGGCCGATGACGGCGACCGTCGCCGACAACGCGCTCATGCTGGAGGCCATCGCCGGCGCGGACGGCATAGACGGAAGGCAGCGCGATCTGGTCACGCACCCCTATTCGCAGATGCTGGAGGGCGGCGTCTCGGGCCTCCGGATCGCGGTGATCGAGGACGGGTTCGACCATCCGGGCTCGGAGGCGGAGTCCGATGCCGTCGTCCGCGCGGCCTGCGCGAAATTCAGCGAGCTCGGCGCCGAGGTCGAGACGATCTCCTTCCCGCTGCACCGCGAGGCCGCGGTCATGTATTTCCCGGCGCTGGCGGAGGGGCTGGCGCGGGAGATGATGCTGCAGGGCGGCGTGTTCTACGGCCTGCCCGGCCTGTATGTCGGCGGGGCGCTGGAGCGCAGCAACCGCTGGATGGAGCGCGCGCACGAACTGCCGCCGACCGTCCGCGCCTTCACCCTGCTGGGGGCCTGGTACATGGAAGCCCTGAACGGGCGCATCTACGCCAAGGGCATGAACCTCCAGCGCAAGGCGAAGGACGGCTTCGCGCGGCTGATGGAGAGCTACGACCTGCTGCTGATGCCGACCACGCCGCTGGTGGCGCAGGCGATGCCGGGGCCGGACGCCTCGATCACCGAATACTGCATGCACGCCTGGAACATGCTGGCCAACTGCCCGACCTACAACTACACCGGCCAGCCCTCCATGTCCGTGCCCTGCGGCATGGTGGACGGCCTGCCGGCCGGCCTGATGATTACCGGGCGCTGGTGGGACGAGCCGACGATCTA
>JAJEAZ010000370.1 GCA_022824105.1 Alphaproteobacteria bacterium | reverse complement strand
GCCGCTGGACTTGAGGATGGTGAGGTCGCGCAGCTGCACCCGCTCGAAGGTGGTGAAGCGCGCATTGCAGGCCGGGCAGGAGCGCCGGCGGCGGATGACGGCATTGTCCTCGGTCGGACGGCTGTCCTTCACCTGCGTGTCTTCATGGGCGCAGAAGGGACATCGCATCGCGTCAGCTCCCGCAGGCCGCCCCGTAGATCGGGAAGCGCCGGAGCAGCGCCTCGACCCGCTCGGCCGCGCGCGCCTCCGCCGCCTCGCCGCCCTTCAGCACGTCCACGATCAGCCGCCCCACCTCCCGGAACGCCTCCTCGTCGAAGCCGCGCGTGGTCGCCGCCGGCGAGCCGAGGCGCAGGCCCGAGGTGACGGTCGGCTTCTCCGGGTCGAAGGGGATGCCGTTCTTGTTGCAGGTGATGCGCGCGCGCTCCAGCGCCGTCTCGGCCACATCGCCGGTGAGGCCGAGCGGGCGCAGATCGACCAGCAGCAGGTGCGTGTCGGTGCCGCCGGAGACGATCTCCAGCCCGCCTTCCCGCAGCGTCTCGGCAAGCGCGCGGGCATTGGCGACCACGGCCTCGGCATAGTCGCGGAACCCGGGCTGCAGCGCCTCGCCGAAGGCGACCGCCTTGGCGGCGATGACATGCATCAGCGGCCCGCCCTGGAGGCCGGGGAACACGGCCGAGTCGATCCGCCGGCCGAGCGTCTCGTCATTGGTCAGGACCATGCCGCCGCGCGGGCCCCGCAGCGTCTTGTGGGTGGTGGTGGTGACGATATCGGCCCATGGCAGCGGGCTCGGATGCACGCCCGCCGCCACCAGCCCGGCGAAATGCGCCATATCGACCATGAACTTCGCGCCGCACGAGTCCGCGATCTCGCGGAAGGGCCGGAAGTCGATCTCGCGCGGATAGGCCGAGCCGCCGGCGATGATGAGCGCGGGCCGGCGTTCCTCCGCCAGCCGCGCGACCTCGTCGAAGTCGATCCGGCTGTCCTGGCGGCGCACGCCGTATTGCACGGCGTCGAACCACTTGCCGGAGAGGTTGGGCGCCGCGCCGTGGGTCAGGTGGCCGCCGGCGGCGAGCGACATGCCGAGCACCGTGTCGCCCGGCTTGCAGAGCGCCATGAAGGCCGCCTGGTTGGCCTGCGCGCCGGAATGCGGCTGGACATTGACATGCGCCGCGCCGAACAGGCGCTTCGCCCGGTCGATGGCGAGCCGCTCCGCCCGGTCCACCCATTCGCAGCCGCCATAGTAGCGCCGCCCCGGATAGCCCTCGGCATATTTGTTGGTCAGCACCGAGCCCTGCGCCTCCAGCACGGCGCGCGAGACGATGTTCTCCGAGGCGATCAGCTCGATCTGGTCGCGCTGCCGATCCAGCTCCCCGCCGATGGCGGCACAGAGGTCGGGATCGGCGTCGGCCAGCGGCGTCCGGAAGAAATCGGCCATGAGGCAAGGGCTCCCGAGTCCAGCCCCCAGCCCATACCAAATCCCGGCCCTAGCCGCCATAGCGGGAGGCGGAACAGCGGCCGGGGCGCTATTGGCTATCCACCGCCCGCGGGACCCGCGGGCGCGGTCGGCCCGTCTCCCGCTTGGTGAAGCCCTCGAACAGCCCTTCCAGACGGGCCATGCGTTCGCGCAACTCGCCGACGTCGCGGCGCACACGGTCGAGCTGGCTCCAGAGGAACGCAAAGCCCGCGATCAGGATGGCGGGCGTCAGCCACGGTTCCAGCGATTCCACCGGCAGCCTCTTGCTTCGTCGGCTGGCGATGACCCTCACACGCTCCTTCCCGCATCGCAAGCGCAAACCCGCAGGCTAACGCCGCGCCGTCCGCCATGGAGCGGTTGCGGGCCGGCTGTTAGACCTGCAAGTGAGACAGGCTGCGATTGACGGCCACTGCCGAGACGCGGTGTCGGAGCAGGTCCATCAGGCTTTCCGCATCCGGAAAGTTCATCGGGTCCTGCCCGGACTCCAGACTGAGTTCCCACCGCGCATATTCCGCAAGCAGCACCCGCGCATGCTGGGGAACCCGATCTATGACCCCCTTTAGTATTGGCGAGAGCGTAGGGTCCCAAGCCGACTCCAGGAGATCAAGCGGGCCTTCCTGAACCTCGTGACACCATTCATCCCAAAGGGTCCTGTAGCCGAGGCCGTCTCCATAGATTCCGGAAGCGGGGAATCGCTGCAAACGGTAGATCGCGCGGCGAACCAGACCCTGGAATTCGACTTCTCCGTATTTCTGAACGGCCTTGTGCGCGTCTTCCAGATACTTGAACCACTCGTCATCGGTCATACGTCGGGTCCCGGTCTCGAAACCCTGAATGTTAATGCAAGCGCCAACTGCTGCTTGACCGCATTGTGCGAAGGTGGCCGATTAGCGGCTCCCATGGCAGGCCGAGCGACGCGATCTGCAGGCGATCGAGTTCCTCCACCAGTTCCGGTACGCCAGAGAAGAAATCTACATTGCGCCATTGCGTCTTCGCGTTGAGCTTTCCGGTGATGCAGGCCGGGATCGCCTCGACCAGTCTTTCCGCGAGGTCCAGTGCCTGCCGCCTTTCCGGCCCATCCCGGCGCCAAGGGTCGGGGACGCCCATGGCCTCTGCAACATACGGGTTCACATCGAAACCGTCGTCGACCATCAGCCACCATGCGTAGAAGACATGGCCGTTCAGCACCGCCAATGCGAGCCGACGGTCCTCGTCGCTGCGGAAATGCAGCAGATGCTCGCGCCGCGGCGTAACACAACCAGCCGGCAACGCGGTCACATATTGGTAAGCCGTGTGCGGCAGACCGAGGGACATCTTGCGGTCGCCATTGACCGACGCCAGATCCCCGACCGAACCGCGCTGGCCGACCAAGGCCGCAGCCAGCGCTTGCGCTTCGGGGGTAGGAATACGCAGCCACTGCCCCGCAACCCGGCCGTCGAGGGACCCATTGGCGAGCGGCTGAAAGGGAAGCAGGCTCCGGTCGGCAAGGCAGGCCGCGCGCTCATGCCTTCCGGGCATCTCGAACCAGCGGCGCAGGCCCGTCGTGCGCACATGGCCGCCGGTCCCGCGACGGGCGGTGAACAGGGTGGCGCGCTGTTTGTTCGGCCAACTCTTGGCGGTCGGCTCCGTGTTGAAGATGCGCCCCGGCGTCATGTCGTAATGGCGCAGATCGATCTGCGCAGACAATCCGGCGACCGCCTTGCGCAGCTTTGCATGGTCTTTTCGGAAGGACACGCCGAGCGGCAGCACCAGTTCCACCACGCCGCGGTCGGGTTTCGCCAGAACCATGGTGAGTTCGACGAACAGCGCCTCGGTCCGCCCGGAACCGCTCGTCCGATAGCCGCGCGCTTCGGCCTGTTTGCGTTGCTTCCCGATCAGATCGCCATAGGGCGGATTGCCGATCACAATGTCGAAACCGTCGGACGTATCGCGGCCGAAAATCAGCCGCGGATCGGTTGTTGCAACGGTATCATCGCGGTCCAGCGGAGACCATGCGGCGAAAGAACGGTATTCGTCCGATACCGGGAGGCTGACGAGATATTCCGCGAAAGCGGCTCGCAACCTGCCGTCCTCGGTCAACAGGCGTTCCTTCTGGACTTCATCGTGGGCGTCGAACCAGCGCCGCCGGTTCAACATGATGGCGGCGAGCAGGCGCGGAAATTCGGGGTCCGTGTCCAGCAATGTGCCTGCGGTTCCCGGCCGCCATGCGGGATCGGGCACCGTGCCCAGCGCGTCGGCGTTGACGATGCGGGCCTCCAGATTGGGCAGGGGCTCCACGCCCGCGCCCTCCGCCGCCTCGATCGCCAGAAAGAGGCGCAACCGCGCAATCTGGGCCGCGAGCGGCTGGATGTCGCCGCCGTGCAACTGGTCGCGGATAATCGCCCGGACGGTCTGTCCTTTCGTCTGTCGGCTGTCCGTACCGGCCTCGAGCTTGGCGAAAGCCGTCATCAGCGTGTCGATTATCCCCAGCAGGAACACGCCGGACCCCACCGCAGGGTCGAAAACCGTAAGCCTGCGAAGCCTGCCGCGAATCTCCTCGCGCATATCGGCCGGCCAATCGGGAACCGCATCGTCGGTTTCGGAGAAAAGCTGCCGCAATTCGGGTTCCGATACCGGCAATCCATCGTCCCGCAGCAACCGGGCGACCAGGGCGTCCGACACCATCGCCGCCACCACGTCGCGGGGCGTGTAGTAGGTGCCTTTGGGCTTTCTGCGGGGCGGCGGCCGGGAGTGATCGACCAGACTCACCAGACGCTCGAACAGTGCGCCAAGCAATTCGGGATCGAGAGCCAGGTCGTCCGTGCGGGCCGAATGTTCGTCGAGGGTCCACTCGAACGCCGCCAGAATGTCGAAAAGGCCGGGGTTGTCCCGGTCGGCGTTCCAATAGGCTTTGTCCGGCAGGTCGATTTCCCTGTCGCCCGGATGCGGTGCGAAGATCGAGCCGTTCAGGAACGGCGTCTCCCGAAGCAGGGCGTCGATTCCGGCCGACGGGTGCGGGCTGCGCTCATTCTCCGGCCGGTTCAGCGCGTCGTGAAACAGGACCGACAACACCCTATTGTGATAGCCGGCGTCGTGCTCCGGCGCCGTTCCGAGCGCCTTGCGGATATAGTCGTTGTCGAAGAGCGGCCTCGGAACGAAGCTGTGTTCCTTCAAAATCCATGCGAACAACACCCGGATCAAATGGCGCACCATGGCCATGTCGTGCGCACCGCCGGCCTTCCGCTTCATTCTGCCGCCGAGCCACGACTCGATCCGGGCGTAGAAGTCGCGTTGGAGCGGCCGAATATCGAAAGCCGCCTGCAGCGCCGACAATGTCCGCCGGCTGGCCGACCCGCGCAGGAGTCCTACAACCTTGTCGATGGTCGCCAATACGCTGGCCGGAGGCATATCGGGGTCGAATTCCGGCGTCATGGAAGTACGGCCTTCGGCATGAAGCGCAAAACGCATTCCCGGTCCCGACCATACGGTCAGAAGCAGCGGCCCGCCGGCCCTACCGAAGCCGCGCGCGCCCAGCGCGACATCCCCCTTGCGCAGACGTTGCGCGCCGGCGTCGTCCCGGTCCCTGAACGCAATTGCAGCCAGACGAAGGCGCGGCCCGACCTGCGGAAGCGGAAGCTCCGATGCTGTTTTGGGCGGCGTGTATTCCGGTCCGAGGGCGCAAACAAAACCGGGCTCCCAGTCATGCCTGCGGGCGTCCGCTATCAACCCAGCGACGGGAAGGGAGGCATCGACAAAGTCCGCTTTTCCGCCGGCAAGGGCGTTAACAGCAAGGCGCGGTTGCCCGGCGTCTCTGGCGGAGACGACCTCCTTGAGGAATGCCCGCGCAAGAGGGAAACGCGCGGGACGACTGTCGTGCGGAACGAAAGAGGCTGCCGCAAGGCGCTGCACGAACCCCGGCACATTGTCAGCGTCGATAAAACTGTCGCCGATTGTATATTCGGCGGTTTGCCGCGCTGAAACGGTCCCGTTCTGCGAATCGGTGCGACGCTCGTAGAGACGCCAGACCCGGCCGTCGGTCAGGATTCCGACCGTCGAGTCGTCGGCGAGGCGGTGTTGCTCCAGATAGCGTTGAATCTGCCGGGACGGCGTATCGGCGCGACTGGCGCGGGGACGTTCGAAATCGGCGCCGAGCGGTTTTTCCTCGACAACGAACCGGGCCGGTAGGCCGCGCGCTTCGGCCTCGGCGAGAGGGACGGCCCAAACGATGCGGTCGGGGGCATTGCCCCTGTCTGCAACCTCCCGGCGCGTATGCGACCGGGGATAGCCGAGCGCTTCCAGAATTGGCGCGACAAGATGGTCCTGCGTGTCCGCCTCGGAAGGCTCGGAAAGCGCCTCCAGAATCTTTACACCAGCTGCATAAATGCGCCGGACTTCAGCTTCGAGACCGGACAATACGCCCTCGCGGGTCCGGTCGCGGGCGTCTCCATGCCGGGACTGTCTCATGCGCCTCTCCGAGGAATCTCCCAATTCCTACCCCCGCAGCCGTTTTCGCTCAAACCGCAAGCGAAAACCACCTGCAAGGCCGCCATCGATAAAGCCGATACAGCCCCGGCCTTTGGCGGCTCGGCTCCGAGAAAAAGTCAAGAAGTGGAAATTTGTTCACAAATTTCAGAAATAATTCCGAGCCAGGGGCTTGCGCTTCAGCAATCTGTGCTACTATACAAGTAGAAGGAGGCGGCTTCCGCGGGGCCGCTTCGTTTCGCGCCGGTGCGAGAAAAGAACCCAACGGAACGGACGGGCGAAGTGCGCCCTGCGCTTGGCTCGCGCGCGGGCAATCAGGCGCGCGAACCGCGCCGGCGCCGACACCCGCCCGCGCCCGCGCGCAGGCGGCCACGCGATACGCGCGGCAAAGGGTCCCGCTCCGGCGGGGCCGGCGGCGGCGGGAACGGAGCGGAACGGAACGGAACGCGAAAGAGGAGCGGCATGGGGGATACGGACTGGCAATGGAAATCTCCTCTCCCGCTCGCGGAAGAGGCCGGGAGAGGGATGGAGCGGACCATGATATCGCATGACATTTTCGGCGGCGCGCATGACGGAACATGACAATTCATGACACATTGCGAGGGGTCCCCTGCCGCCGCCCGGCGCGCGCCCTGTCCCCGCCCCGGATGCCCCCTTTCGTCATGGCCGGACTTGTTCCGGCCATCCATTTCCGCCGCCGCAATGGCCCCGAAGGAGATGCCCGGAACAAGTCCGGGCATGACGATATGAGGGTATGAGACCTGCGGTCATTGATCGAAACCCGAACGGACTGCGGCCGGAAAACTCCTCTCCCGCTTGCGGGGGAGGCCGGGTGGGGGCCCGCTTTCGCGTCAGCGGAAGCGGGCAGCGAAGCCCGGGGGAGATCCGTCGCGCCGAGAGGCCCACCCCCGGCCCCTCCCGCCGAGCGGCTACCGTATGCACACATCTCAAACGTTGTGTGTTTTGGTTTGAAGGTTTGCGCTTTTTGGGCGGTTCTGATTCTTTGTGTTTGAAGGGTTTCGAGCCTTGCCAAGAGGGGTTGAGGGATGGTGGATGGCGTGTCGTTTT
>JAJEAZ010000256.1 GCA_022824105.1 Alphaproteobacteria bacterium | reverse complement strand
CATTGGATTATTGGCTCGTCCGCACCGGACCGCAGTCGGAAACCCTTGACGACAGAAGTCGGGAATACATAATTTCGATTGTCCGGAGCATGTTCCAACCGCCGAGGGGATAAGCGGGCGGGCAGCCTGTGTCAAGGCATGCACCACGAGGAGAAAAAGCTCAAAATCAACACGTTACGCCGCGTATGCGGCGTTTTGTCGTGAACCTGTCATAGCTCGCGGCGGGGTATCAGCCGCGATCTGGAAGAGCGGGAGACTTCCATGCGGGTGCAACTCAACGAGGCGTTGAAGGAATCGATGCGTGCCAAGGATGTCATGACCTTGCGCACGGTCAGGTTGATTCTGGCCGCGATCAAGGACCGCGACATCGCGGCCCGCGGGCAGGGCAATGCCGATGGCATCGGCGATGCCGAAATCCGTGAACTGCTCGACAAGATGGTTCGTCAACGGGAAGAGTCCGCCCGCTATTACGAAGAAGCGGGGCGGGTCGACTCGGTGGACGAGGAACAGCGGGAAATTGCCGTGATCCAGCGCTTCCTGCCGGCCAAGCTCGATCCCGATGCGCAGATTGCAGCCGTGAACGCCGTGGTGGGCGACCTCGGCGCGTCGGGCATGCGCGACATGGGCCGCGTCATGGCCGAACTCAAACGGCGCTATGCCGGCCAGATGGACTTCGGCGAAATCAGCCGGACGGTCAAGGCCGCGCTTGCGGCCTGACGGCAGGCCCGGCGTCCCGGATGGCCTTCCCGCCCGATTTTCTGGAACAGCTTCGCGAACGCGTTTCCCTTGTCGATGTCGTCTCGCGCCATGTGAAATTGCAGCGTCGCGGGCGGGAATATGTCGGCCTCTCGCCCTTCAAGCAGGAGCGGACACCTTCCTTCACTGTGGTGCCGGACAAGGGCTTTTTCCACTGTTTTTCCAGCGGCGAGCACGGCGATGTCATCGGCTTTCTGATGCGGCTGGAAGGGCTTTCCTTTCCGGAAGCCGTCGAGAAGCTTGCCCAGGCTGCCGGTCTGGAGGTGCCGCGCGAGAGCCCGGAAGCAGCCGCACAGGCGCTCCGGCGCCGGGGGCTGCTGGACGCCGTGGAAGCAGCGGCAGCGTTCTACGAGCGTCAATTGCGCCTGCCGGCGGGCAGGCGGGCGATGGACTATCTGCGCGGCCGCGGGCTCGACGACAACACGATCGCGAGCTTCCGACTCGGCTATGCGCCCGGCGACTCGGCGGCGCTCATGCAGGCGCTGAGGCGCGGCGGTTTCGAGGCAGAGACCCTCGTGGAGGCCGGGCTGTTCCGCCAGCGCGAGCACGAGGGAGAACCGGGCGCCTCGCTCCGCAACCGGGTCGTGTTTCCCATCACCGACCGGCGGGGACGCCCGATAGCTTTCGGTGGCCGCACGCTCGGCGATGCGCAGCCGAAATACCTCAACACACCCGAAACCCCGGTCTTCCGGAAGGGGGAAGTGCTCTACGGCCTCGCCCAGGCGCGCGACGCGGCCTGGCGCGCCAAGGAGGTGATCGTCGTCGAGGGCTATATGGACGCCATCGCTCTTTCCCAGGCGGGATTCCCCCATACCGTGGCATCGCTCGGCACGGCCTTCGGGGAAAACCAGCTCAGGGCGCTGTGGCGGCTCGTCGACGAGCCGGTGCTCTGCTTCGACGGCGACGAAGCCGGTCAACGCGCGGCCCGGCGCGCCGCCGAGCGGGCGCTGCCGCTGCTTGCTCCCGGCAAGTCGCTGCGCTTCGCCCGGCTGCCGGACGAGCGCGACCCGGACGACCTCGTCCGCCAGGACGGCGCGGCGGCGTTGCGCGTGGTGGTGGAACGGGCGCAGTCGCCGGTGGATCTCCTGTGGTCGAGCGAGGCGGAGGCGGTGCGCCCGGATTCCCCGGACCGCCGCGCCCGGTTCAGCCGCAACCTGCTGGCGCTGGCTTCCGGGGTCCGGGATGAGACTGTGCGGCGCTATTACGAAGCCGAGATCCTGTCCCGCCTTCGGGAGCGGTTCGGGGTCAGCCTGCAACCGCAGCCTGGCCGGCATAGTCCTCAGCCCTCAATTCCGGGCGGAGGGCGGGAACGCGGCGAGGCGAGGATCGCCGCATTACGCGAGCGCCAGGCAAAAGGCGTGCTGGCGGCTGCGATCAACCATCCGGAGCTCGCGGTTGAATTCGACCGGGAAATCGCCGAGCTCGATTGCGCTGGGCCGCTTGACAGGCTTCGGCAAGAGATTCTAAGGCTGGCAGCGGGCGTAGAGGGGATTGACGCGGGCGACTGGCGAACCCATTTCGAGGAGGTCGGCCTTACCGGCGCGGTCGGCGGCGTGCTGTGCGAGGCCGTTTACAGCCTTGCCCACTTTGCCCGCCCGACTGCTCCGGCAACGGAGGCGAAAAAGGGGATGGAGCAGGTCTTCGCGGCTTACCGCTCCGCGGCTATCGAACGCGAGGTGGCGGCAGTGGCCAAAACCGATGCCGAAGACTCGCTGGAACGCATGCCGGCGCTGGTGATGGAAGCCCGCAGGTCGCGTGCCCAGGGCGGAACCTGAGAAGAACAATAATCGGGGACGGATGAAGCATGGCGACGAAGACAGCGGAGCAGGTTCAGGAACCGGAGCCCCGGGAGGAGACGCGGGAGGCGCCGGTCGATCCGGAGGCGGCCGTCAAACAGCTTGTCGAGAACGGCAAGGAACGCGGCTATATCTCCTATGAAGAACTGAACGCGGCGCTGCCTTCGGACCAAGTCTCGGCCGAGCAGATCGAAGACACGATGGCCATGCTCTCCGAACTCGGCATCAATGTCGTCGAGGCGGAGGAAACCGAAGAGGCGCCGCAGGAGCCCGGACCCGCGCCGGAGGGCGAGAAGCGCGGCAATATCGATGACGATATCGGTCGCACGGACGACCCGGTGCGCATGTATCTGCGCGAGATGGGTTCGGTGGAGTTGCTGTCGCGCGAGGGCGAAATCGCCATCGCCAAGCGTATCGAAGCCGGCCGCGAAAAGATGATCCGCGCGATCTGCCGGACGCCAACCGCCATCGGCCATATTCTCGACTGGCGCGAGGAACTGCAGAACGAAGCCCGGCTGCTACGCGATGTCGTGGACCTTGACGCAACCTGGGCGGCCCTGCATGGCGGCCCAGCCAATGCCGCCGCCCCCGCAAACGGCGCGGCCAACAACGACAATACGCGCAAGCCGGTCAACGGCCAGGACAGCGACTCGGGCGACGAAGACGGTGACGACGAGCCCAACCTGTCGCTTGCGGCGACGGAACGCGCCCTGCTGCCGCATGTGATGGAGGTGCTCGACAAGATCGAGAAGCTCGACAGGCGCCTTGCCAAGCTGCGCGTGCTGCGTTTCGACGAGGCGCGGGGCGAAGACGGGCCGACGCCGCTCCAGAACCGGCGCTACGAAAAGCTCACCGGCGAAATGGCGGACCTGATGCGCGGCCTGAAGCTCAACAATGCGCGCATCGACGAGTTGATGGACCTGCTCTATGGCATGAACCGGGAGCTGAACGGGCTGGAAGGGCGCATGCTGCGCTGCGCCACGCGTTCGAAGCTCTCGCGCGCCGCCTTCCTGGAGGAGTGGCGCGGGCGCGAACTCGATCAGCGTTGGGTGCGGCGCATCTGCCAAAAAAGGGAATGGAAAACATTCTCGCGCCGTTTCCGCGACGAGATCAGGACCATGCGCCTCCGCATCCTTGAGATCGCGTCCGAGGCCGAACTGCCGCTGGCGGACTTCCGCAGCATCGTCGCCCGCGTCCAGGAAGGCGAGCGCGAAGCGGCCCGCGCGAAGAAGGAAATGGTCGAGGCCAACCTCAGGCTCGTGATCTCCATCGCCAAGAAATACACCAATCGCGGTCTGCAGTTCCTGGACCTGATCCAGGAAGGCAATATCGGGCTGATGAAGGCGGTGGATAAATTCGAATACCGTCGCGGCTACAAATTCTCCACCTACGCCACCTGGTGGATCCGCCAGGCGATCACGCGCTCGATCGCCGACCAGGCCCGCACCATCCGCATCCCGGTGCACATGATCGAGACCATCAACAAGCTGGTGCGCACCTCGCGCCAGATCCTGCACGAGATCGGCCGCGAGCCGACGCCGGAAGAGCTGGCGGCCAAGCTGCACATGCCGCTGGAGAAGGTGCGCAAGGTGCTGAAGATCGCCAAGGAACCGATCAGCCTCGACACGCCCATCGGCGACGACGAGGACAGCCATCTCGGCGACTTCATCGAGGACAAGAACGCCGTCCAGCCCATCGATGCGGCGATCCATGCCAACCTGCGCGCCAGCACCACCAGCGTGCTCGCCTCGCTGACGGCGCGGGAGGAGCGCGTGCTGCGCATGCGGTTCGGCATCGGCATGAACACCGACCACACGCTCGAGGAGGTCGGCCAGCAATTCTCGGTCACGCGCGAGCGCATCCGGCAGATCGAAGCCAAGGCGCTGCGCAAGCTGAAGCACCCGTCGCGTTCCCGCAAGCTGCGCAGCTTCCTCGACGTCTAGGTCGCGGCCCTTTCGGCGCGAGCAAAGCGGCGCCGCCGAAGCAAGACCTCACCAATCGGGCCCGATTTCGCGGGGCCCGCCGAACTGATCGAATAACTCGGCGGAGCCTGGCGGCGTGAGCCGCTACTCGGGCCGCCGCATCGACGCGTGCTAGGGTGCCTGGGTAACGGCTAGGTGAGCGACATGGCGCCCGGCGAAGCGACGACCGAGCAAGCACTGCCGCCGCTCCGACACCGGCTCATTTCGTTCGCCCTGCTCATCGTCTGCGGCGGCACATTCGGGCTGATTTTCTCGGCCAACAAGATCGCCGTCACTGGTGGTATCCCCTTCTTCGCCTATGTCTTCTGGCAGACGCTCGGCGCGGGCCTCGTCCTGTTGCTGCTTGCCGGTGCGCTTCGCCGGCGCCCGCGCCTGGGCTGGCCCTATATCAGGGCCTACTTCGTCATCGGCTTCTTCACGCTCGCGTTTCCCTTCGTACTCCTGGCCTTCATCGCGCCCAAGCTGCCGGCCGGGGTGATCAGCCTGGGCGGGACGCTCAGCCCGACGATCACCTATATCCTGGCGCTGGCACTCGCGATGGATCGTTTCCGCTGGCTCCGGATCGGCGGAATTTCGCTCGGGCTCGCGGGCGTCCTACTGGTGGTCTTGCCGGAGACGAGCCTGCCCCAATCCGACATGGCAGGCTGGGTGCTGCTCAGCTTGCTGGTCCCGGTCAGCTACGCCTCCGGCACGATCGCCGCCGCTCGCCTCGCGCCGGCCGAGAGCG
>JAJEAZ010000592.1 GCA_022824105.1 Alphaproteobacteria bacterium | reverse complement strand
ACGGTCTCGCCCTTCCTCAGATATGACAGCGCGGACACGAACCGCTCGCATTTCGACCTGCGGGAAGCCTTTCTGCTGCTTTACGGCGAGGCCGGCGACGGGGAATGGGAGCTGCGCCTCGGCGTGGACCGGGTCACCTGGGGCGTGGCGGAGGTGCGCAACCTCGTCGATATCGTCAACCAGACGGACCTGATCGAGAGTCCGGACGAGAAGACCAAGCTCGGCCAGTTCATGGCGCACGGCACCTGGTCCGCCGACTGGGGGGCGCTGGAGCTGTTCCTCATGCCCTGGCACCGCGAGCGCACGTTTCCGGGACTCAGGGGCCGCCTGCGCAGCGAACTGGTCGTTGACGAGGACAAGACGACCTATGAAAGCGCCGCCGGGGAACGCCATCTGGACTGGGCGGTCCGCTACAGCGGCAGCTTCGGGCCTGTCGATCTCGGCGTCAGCTATTTCGACGGCCAGAGCCGGGAACCGACCTTGCGGCCGGCAGACTTCCTGCCGATTCCCGGGCGGGAGGAACCGGTTCCGACGGCCCTGCACCCGCATTACGAGAAGATCCGCCAGTTCGGGCTGGATGCGCAGCTGACGACCGGCCCCTGGCTGCTCAAGCTGGAAGCGATCCGCCGCCTCGGCGCGAGCAACCGGCCCGCCGCCGGGAACCTGTTTCAGGGCGAGAAGGACGATTACGGCGCGTGGATACTCGGCGGCGAATACGCCTTCTACTCCGTCTTCGACACGGAAGCGGAAGTCACCCTGCTGGCGGAATGGCTCTGGGACGGGCGGGGAGCGGAGCGGGCGACCAACGCCTTCGAGAACGACCTGTTCCTCGCCGTCCGGCTGGCGCTCAACGATGTCGAAAGCACGGAGTTCACCCTGAGCGTGGTGCAGGACCTCGACCATGCCGGGCGGCTGTTCGGCTTCGAGGCAAGGCGGCGGCTCGACGACAACTGGTCGCTGGAGCTGGAGGGCACGGTTTTCCAGGATATCGGCTGGGCCGGGGATTCCCTCTACGGCGTGCGCCGCGACAGCTTCTTCGGGCTGAACCTCATCTACAACCTGTAGCCGCCCGCCAGACGCGCCGCAAAGGCCGTCACGGCCGGCATGACGGTTTCGGGAGCCTCGCGCCAGGGGGCATGGCCGCAGCCCGGCAGCAGCACGATGTCCGCCGGGCCCGCCACCTGCCGGGCGATGCGGTCGGTCTGCGCGCGGGTGCCGTAGGGGTCGGCCTCGCCCTGGAAGGCGAGCAGCGGCGCGGTCACCTCCGGCAGGCAGTCTTCGATGTTCCAGTCGCGGAAGCGCGGGTCGAGCCAGGCCAGGTTCCAGGCGTCGAAGGTCCCGGCGGCGTCGCGGTGCCAGCGGGCGAGCCGCTTGTCGAGGCCGCCCGTGTCGAAGGCGCGCCGAGCCTCCGCGATGGCGCGGATCGAACAGTCCTCGACGAAGACATGCGGGGCCATGAGGACCAGCCCGGCCACGGCGTCCGGAAAGGCGCCGGCATGGATGAGCGCGATCGAGCCGCCGTCGCTGTGGCCGACGAGCAGCGGCCGTTCGATATCGAGGGCGGCCAGCACGGCCGGCAGGCGCCGTTCGGCCTCGACATGCATGTAATCGACCGGGAACGCCCCGCCCGCCGGCAGCGACGACCCGCCATAGCCGAGGCGGGAATAGACCAGAGCGCCCGCGCCTGTCGCTTCCGCCATCCGGTCGGGAAAGTCGCGCCAGAGGGCTGCGCAGCCGAGCCCCTCATGCAGGAACACCAGCACCGGCAGGGCCGGATCGCCCTCGATCCGGCGGTATTCGATCTCGCCGTCGTCGAGGGCGAGCCGGCCGTCCAGGACCGGTGGACCGCTCATGCGCGGAGCTTGTATCGCTGGATCTTGCCGGTCGCCGTTTTCGGCAGCTCGTCCACGAATTCGACCCAGCGCGGATATTTGTAGGCCGCAAGCTGGCCGCGCACGAAGTCCTGGAGTTCCGCCGCGCCGGCCTCCCTGCCCTCCTGCAGCACCACGAAGGCCTTGGGCTTGACGAGGCCGTCCGGGTCTTCGGCGCCGACCACGGCGGCCTCCAGCACGGCCTCGTGCTTCAGCAGCGCGCCCTCGACCTCGAAGGGCGAGACATAAATGCCGCCGACCTTGAGCATGTCGTCCGCGCGCCCGGCGAAGGCGTAAACGCCGTTTTCGTCGCGGGTGTATTTGTCGCCGGTGCGCGTCCAGGCGCCGCGGAAGGTCTCGACCGAACGCTCGCGCCGGTTCCAGTAGAACACGGCACTGGTCGGCCCCTTGACCTCCAATGCGCCGAGCGCCCCCGCTTCCTCGATCACCCGGTCGTCGTCATCGACAAGGCGGACCTCGTAGCCCTCCACCGGGCGCCCGGACGCTCCCGGCGCGATGTCGCCGACCCGGTTGGTGATGAAGATATGCAGCATCTCGGTGGAGCCGAGGCCGTCCAGTATGTCCACGCCCACGGCCTCCTGCCAGCGGCGCAGGATTTCAGGCGGCAGCGCCTCGCCGGCCGAGACCGCCAGCCGGAGTCCGTGTTCGCCCGGCCCCGGCGCCTCGCCGCTCGCCAGCAGCATGGCGAACAGGGTCGGCACGCCGAAGAAGATCGTGGGCCTCGCCCCGCGCAGCAGGCGGCAGATCGGCCCCGGCTCCGGCGGTCCTTCAAGCAGCACGGCGGTCGCGCCCGCCGCCATCGGGAAGGTCAGGCCGTTGCCGAGCCCGTAGGCGAAGAACAGCTTGGCGGCGGAGAACAGCACGTCGTCTTCGCCCAC
>JAJEAZ010000128.1 GCA_022824105.1 Alphaproteobacteria bacterium | reverse complement strand
GCGCATACTGGTTCTCTCCCTCATCATCTCGGCGCTGACGGCGGCGGCGGTCTTTCTGGCACTGCACTGGCTCATGGTCCGCCCGATGGGCCGGTTGACCGAGGCGATGGTGCGGTTCGGCACGGACCCCGAAGACCAGAGCCGCATCCATGCGCCGTCCGAGCGCAGCGACGAGATCGGCATGGCCGAGCGCCAGCTTTCCGGGATGCAGCGCCGGCTTCATGCCGCGCTCAGCCACCGGGCGCATCTGGCGGCGGTCGGCGAAGGCGTGGCGAAGATCAACCACGACCTGCGCAACATGCTGGCCTCCGCCCAGCTTGTCTCCGACAGCCTCGGCGAAAGCCGCGACCCCCGTGTGCGCAAGGCCGTCCCCACACTGGTGGGTGCGCTCGACCGGGCGGTCGGCCTCTGCACGCGCGTCGTGGACTTCGCACGCGCCGGCGGTCCGGAGCTGTTCCTGGAGGCGGTGCCGCTGGCGGAGTTGATCGACGACGCGGCGAGCGTCGCCGGCAGGGGCGTGGCCTGGACCAACGGCGTCGGGGCCGCAATCGCGGTGGAAGGCGACCGCGAGCAGCTGTTCCGCGTCTTCGCCAATCTGGCCCGCAATGCTGCGGAAGCGGGCGCCAGGACCGTTTCCACGACCGCCAGGGCGCGGGACGGCCGCGTATATGTCACGGTTGCCGACGACGGCCCCGGCCTGCCGGAGCGGGCGCGCGAGAACCTGTTCCGGCCGTTCCAGGGCTCGACGAGGCCGGACGGGTCCGGGCTCGGGCTCGCGATTGCGCGCGAGATCATGCGCGCCCACGGCGGCTCCATCCGGTTGATTTCTTCGGACGGCGAGGGAACTGTCTTCCGGCTGGACTTCGCGGTGGGCAGGGAGCGGCGATGAGCGGACGGGAAGGCGGGGTCTGGAACCCCGGACAATATCTGCGCTTCGGCGGGCACCGCCTGCGGCCTGCGGTCGAACTGTTCCAGCGGGTCGAGCACGACAATGTCCGCATCGCCGTCGACATGGGCTGCGGGACCGGCGACATCGCCCTCGCCATGGCGGCCCGGTGGCCGGAGGCGGAGGTGCGCGGGCACGACCTCTCCGAAGCGATGCTGGAGGCGGCGGCGGCCCGGGACCCGGAAGCGCGCGTCGCCTGGTCGCGGGCGGACCTTCGCGACTGGCGGCCGGACCGGCCCGTGGACGTGCTTTACGCCAACGCCGTCTACCAGTGGGCTGACGACCATGAAGCGCTGTTTCCGCGCCTGCTGGGCGCGCTGGCGCCGGGGGGCGTGTTCGCCGCGCAGATGCCGATGAGCTGGCCGGAGCCGAGCCACAGGGCGATGCGGGAAATCCTGGAGCAGCACGGCTTCGGCACGCCGGAATTGCGGGCGGGGCTCGCGCGCAAGTGGGTGGCCGAAGCGGACTGGTATTACGGCCTGTTCCGCCCGCTCGTGTCGGAGCTGGATATCTGGGAGACGCGCTACATCCAGGTGCTCCAGGGCGAGGATCCGGTTCTGGAATGGGTCAAGGGCACGGGGCTCCGTCCGGTTCTGGAGGCGCTCGAAGGCGAAGAGAAGGACCGTTTCCTCGCCGCCTACGCAGCCCGCCTCCGCGAACTCTATCCAAGGCTGGAAAGCGGCGAGACCCTCTACCCCTTCCCCCGCCTGTTCATCGTGGCGCGGATGTAGGCGATGGAAATGACGGGACTTCGGGAAGCGGCCCGGTTGCAGCGCGGTATAACCGAAGTTATACTGTAATCATGAAGACAGCGATTTCCATTCGCGACGACATATTCGAGGCAGCGGAACGGGTCGCGCTGGAGATGGGCATCTCGCGAAGCGAACTCTACAGCAAAGCCGTCGAACTGTTCGTCTCCCGCCACGAGAACGAGCGCGTAACCGAAAGGCTGGACGCCGTGTATGGGGAAGCCGGGTCCTCGTCGGTGCTCGATGGAACGCTCGCAACCCTTCAGACCCTGTCTTTGCCGACCGACGAGGAGTGGTGAGGAGAGGGGAAATCCGGTGGGCCGACCTTCCCCCGCCTCACGGGTCTGAACCGGGCTATCGCCGCCCGTTCCTCATTGTCCAGTCCGACCACTTCAACCGCAGCCGGATTCAAACGGTCGTCGCGGTTGCGATTACGTCGAATCTGCGACTGGCGAATGCGCCCGGTAATGTGCTGCTTGCCCGGCGGGTTACGGGTCTGCCGCGCGATTCTGTCGCGAACGTGTCCCAAATCGTGACACTGGACGAGCGGTTTCTCTCCGAACGAGCAGGCCGAATCCCCGATACTCTGCTCCGTCGCGTGGAACAGGGGTTGCGCTTGGTCCTCGGCCTGCCGCAATAGGCTTCCCGCCCGCATCCCTTGCGCTGCCAGGCAGGCGTCCTCCGTCAACTGCAAGTGCGTTCCCGCAACCGCCTACCGCCGCCCCAGCGTTTCGATGACGGCCGTGTAGTAATTCTTTGCGAAGCCGGCGTCGCGGGTGCGCTCCATGAGGGCGCGGGTGACATTGGCGGCGCGCATCTCCATCCCCGCGCCTTCGGCGAAATCGAGGGCATAGCCGAGGTCCTTCAGGATGTAGTCGGTCGGGAAGGCGCCTTCGGTCGGGTGTTCGCCGGTCAGCAGGCATTTCATGCCGTGATTGCGCAGCACGAAGCTGTCGGCGGAGCTGCGCGCCAGCGTCTCGAACAGCACCTTGCCGTCCACCGCCCCGGAGGCGCGGGCGGCCGAGAGCGCCTCGGCAAGCGCCACCACCGTCATCGCGACGACCATGTTGTTCAGCAGCTTGACCGCCTGGCCCGCGCCCGCGCCGCCGCAATGGGTGACCTCGGCGGCCATGCAGTCGAGCAGCGGGCAGATGCGCTCGAAGGTCTCCCCGCTGCCGCCCACCATGATCGAGAGCGTGCCGTCGATGGCGGCCTGCGCGGTGCGGGCGACAGGGGCGTCCGCGAAGGCGATGCCGCGCCCGGCGCAGGCTTCCGCCAGTTCGCGGGCAAGATCGGGCGGCGCGGTCGAGCAGTCCACCAGCGCCTGCCCCGGCCCCATCGCCGCGACCAGGCCGCCCGCGCGGTCTTCGCCCAGGCAGACGCTGCGCACCTGCGGCCCGCCCGGCAGCGACAGCAGTACCGTGCCGGCGCGGCGCGCAATCTCCTCCGGCTCCGCTGCTTCCGCGCCTTCGGCCGCGAGGCGGGCTACCGGCTCCGGCCTCGCATCGTGGCAGAGCACCCGCCGGCCGGACTTCCTGAGAATGTTGCGGCACATCGGCTCGCCCATTACGCCGAGCCCGATGAATCCGACCGTGTTGTCGTCCGCCATGACCTGTATCCCGCAGCTTCGAAGCGGCTTTCGCCGCCGCAAGCCTAGCACTCCGCGGGCTTCCTTGCGGGCGGGGTATGTGCAAGACTGGCGCCGCCGGTGTTAACCGAAACGGGAGAACCTCTATGTTGCAGGGGATGAAGACTGTCGCTGCGGCAGCGGTCGCAGGCGCAATTGCGCTTGGAGCGGGCGTTGCCGGGGCTGCCGACTACGGCAAGAAGGAATTCACGGTTGTAGGAACCTGGGGCTTCCTCGACCACTGGAAGGAGCGCGAGAGCAAGTTCTGGCAGGAGGTCATT
>JAJEAZ010000692.1 GCA_022824105.1 Alphaproteobacteria bacterium | reverse complement strand
GACTCATGTCTTCTTCTCGTCATGCCCGGACTTGTTCCGGGCATCTCCCTCAACCGTTTCCGTCCGGCCAGGCGGCCGCATGGATGCCCGGAACAAGTCCGGGCATGACGGAAGGGGGCGATTGGGCGGCGGGCGTCGAATCTGTCATGGGTTCCGGTCAACGACCGCTGGTATCAGTGGTTGAACCTACCCTCCGCCGGTTGCGGCAGCATCGCGAGTCAGGGGTGGACCCCGGATCGGGGTCCGGGGCGACGAGTGGGGCATGGAGCGCGGTGTAGCCGGACCGGCGGGCGTGCCGGATACAAGGTGAAACGAGATGTGTGCATCCGGTAGGGCGAGAAAGGCGGGTTATCCCGCAACCGCCCGGCGGTGCTATATCCCGTCGTCGATCCTCCGGACCCGGACCGCCCTTGCCGCTCTTGCTCATCGTCCTTCTCGCGCTCGTCCAGGGCGTAACCGAGTTCCTGCCGGTCAGCTCCTCGGCGCACCTGGTGCTCGTCCACGCGGCCTACGGGGAATACCGTCCGGAGGAAGCCGCCGCGCTCGTGCTCGACGTCGCGGTGCATCTCGGCACGCTCGGCGCCGTGCTGGTCTATTTCCGCCGCGATATCGCCCGCCTAGCCGGGACAGGCCTTGCCGGCCTCGCCGGCGCGCGGCCGGAGGGCTGGGCGCTCGGCTGGCTGGTCGCGGCAGCAGCGGCGCCGGTCGCCGTCGCGGGCGCGCTCTTCAAGGACACGGTCGCCGCGGAAGCGCGCAGCGTCGAGGTCATCGCCTGGACGACGCTCGTCTTCGGCCTCGTGCTCTGGGCGGCCGACCGCCGGGGCCGGCGGACGAAACGGCTCGACTCCCTGCGCCTGCCCCATGCGCTCGCCATCGGCGCCGCCCAGGTCCTGGCGCTGGTGCCCGGGGTCAGCCGCTCCGGCATCACCATGACGGCGGCGCTGGCGCTGGGCTTCGGGCGCACGGAAGCCGCGCGGTTCTCGCTGCTGCTGTCCATACCCGTCATTCTGGGCGCGGGGCTGTGGACGGCGCGGGACCTTGCGGAAACGGGCGATCCGTCCATCGCCGCGGCCGCGGGCCTCGCGGCCCTGCTCGCCTTCGCGGCCGCCCTTGCCGCCATCGCGGCGATGATGCGCTGGCTCGCCCGGGCGAGCTTCACGCCGTTCGTCGTCTACCGGGTCCTGCTGGGCGGCGCGCTGCTCGCCTGGGTCTATTCCTGAGCGCCCGGCCTCCCGTCAGAAAGGACCGGACCCTTGACCGCTCTTGCAGGCATCCGCGTCACCGATCTCACCCGCGTGCTCTCCGGCCCGTGGTGCGCGATGCAGCTCGCCGATCTCGGCGCGGAGGTGCTCAAGGTCGAGAACCCCGCCGCCGGCGACGACACGCGCAGCTTCCTCTCCCCCGCCCGCGACGGCCACTCGACCTATTTCCTGACCGTCAACCGCAACAAGAAGAGCGTCGCCGTCGACATCACCCGGCCGGAGGGCGCCGAGATCGTGCGCGGGCTGGCGCGCCTCTCGGACGTGCTGCTGGAGAATGCCCGCACCGGCGCGCTCGACCGGCGCGGCCTCGGCTACGAGGCGCTGGCGGCGGAGAATCCGCGCCTCGTCTATTGCTCGATCTCGGGCTACGGGCGCGACGGCGCGCTGGCGGAGAGGCCCGGCTACGACCCGGTGGCGCAGGGCGAAAGCGGCCTCATGTCGCTCACCGGCGAGCCGGACGGCCCGCCGATGCGCACCGGCGTGTCGCTGGTGGACATCATGGCCGGCATGTATGCGGCCCAGGCGGTGATGGCGGCCCTGGTCGCGCGCGAACGCACCGGCCGGGGCCAGCGCATCGACGTGCCGCTGTTCGACACCGCCGTCGCCATGACCTCCCATGCCGCGACCGCCTGGCTCGAAGGCGGGGTCGATATCGGCCGGCCCGGCAACTCCAACCTTGTCGCCATGCCCGCCGGCCTGTTCGAGGCCTCGGACGGCCCGGTGATGATTGCGGTGACGACCGACCGCCTGTTCCGCCGGCTGGCCGGACAGGTGTTCCGCCGCCCCGAACTCGCCGACGACCCCGCCTATGCGACCAATGCCGCGCGCATGGAGAACCGCGCGGCGCTGACCGCGGCGATGAACGACATATTGAAGGCCGACACGCGGGACGGCTGGATCGCGCGAATGCGGGCTGCAGGCATCCCCGGCGGCCCCGTGCGCAGCGTCCCGGAGGCCTTTGCTTCCGAGGAGATGGCGCTGCGCGGCATGGTCGCGGCGCAGGCCCACAGCGCGCTTGGAGAGGTGCAGGCCGTGCGGTCGCCGGTCGCCCTTTCCGGGACGCCGGTTCGCGCACCGGCCGGCGCGCCGCTGCTCGGCGAACACACCGGCGAGTGCCTTGCGGAACTGTTGGGCTACCCGCCCGAAAAAATCGCCCGCCTCCGCCGGGAGGGGACGATTCTGCAGGCATGAATTGCAGAACGCCCCGCCGTTTCCGGCGGGGCGTCCCTTGACCGTTCTGCCGGTTTCCCGGCTTCCAGCCTATTTCGAGAGTTGAATGACGACCCGCCGGTTCAGCACCTCGCGGGTGTTGTCCGGAGTCTTGATCGCAAGGCCGCCCTCGCCCATCGCCGTCATGGAGACGCTGTCTTCCGGAACCAGCAGGTCGAGGGTAAAGACCTCATAGACCGCCTTGGCCCGCATCTCGGAGAGCTTCTGGTTGTATTTGGACGAGCCGCTGGTGTCGGTATGGCCGGAGATGTTGACCACCGAGCCCTTGACCTTGCGGAAGGAGGTGTAGGCCTTGTTGATCTCCTGCTGCGCCGCACCGGTGATCGCCGCGCTGTCCCAGGCGAAATAGACCTCCCACGGCCCCATATCGACCGGCTTCGGCTTGGGCTTCGGTTTCGGCCTCAGCGCCGCTTCCGCAGCGTTCGCGCCTTCCTCGAACATCGCCTTGCAGTTCGCGATATCGCCGGGCTGGAAGTTCTCCTCCAGCTCCTGCAGCCAGCAGTCGAAACCGACCTGCGCCATGGCTGCGGCCTTGCCGGCCTTCTCGCGTCCGCCGTCGTCCATGATGGTCTCCAGCCGCGCCTGGGCGATTTCCACCTCAAGCTTGCTGTCAGCCGGAAGAGCGCGGGCCGAGGGCGATTCGGGCATCACGTCGGCGCCGCCTGCAATGGCCAGCACGCGGTCTGCGAAGACCCGGGCGTCCTTCCAGTCAGCTTCGGCGGCTTCCATGTCGGCCAGCTTCTTGTAGCCCTCGATCAATCCCATCTGGAAGTCGGAGCCGGTTGCCTCGGCCATCTGCGCGTCTTCCAAGTTCGACGCGCATCCCCCGAGCGCAAGCGCGGCGACCCCGACCACAACGTAAGCAGTGATCCGTGACACCATGATTTTTCCTCGCGATTGCCGTTTGTCTGAAGTAGCGGGCGGCCCAGCTTCGGCCTCCGCCAACAATAAAGGTTAATGCCCGATTCGCAAACATAAATCACATATTCGAGACGGCTTCCTTCAGCGGCGCGCCGCTCTCCGCGAGGCGCCTGAGAAGGGGCGACGGCGCCCAGCGTTCCCCGTAGCGCTGATGCCATGCGGCGATCCGGTCGTAAACCTTGCGTACCCCTATCGTATCGGCCCAGTAAAGCAGCCCGCCGCGATAGCGCGGGAAGCCGAATCCGTAGAGCCACATCGTGTCCACTTCCACCGCGCGCCGGGCGATTCCTTCCTCGATGATCCGGCAGGCTTCGTTGACGGAGGAGAACAGCAGGCGCTGCACGATTTCCCCGTCGTCGAATTCCCGCTGCTCGACGCCCGATTCGCCGGAAATCCGCCGGATCAGCGCTTTCACCTCAGGGTCGGGATGCGGCGTGCGGCTGCCGGGCTCGTAGCGGTACCAGCCGGCCCCGGTCTTCATGCCGAGTCGCCCCATCTCCACCAGGGCGTCCGCGACCGGCAGCGGCCGGATTGCCGGGTCCGCGGCCTCCCTGCGCTTGCGGCCCGCATAGCCGATGTCGAGCCCGGCGAGGTCTCCCACCGCAAACGGCCCCATCGGGTAGCCGAACTCGACCATCGCCTTGTCCACCTGCTCCGGCAGCGCCCCCTCCTCCAGCAGGATGACCATCTCGGTATTGAACGGCGCGCGCGACCGGTTGGCGACGAAGCCGTCGCAATTGCCGCAGACGACGCCCACCTTGCCGAGACGTTTGGCCAGCGCCTGCACCGAGGCCAGCGCTTCCTCCGAGGTCCGCTCGCCGCGCACGATCTCCAGGAGCTTCATGACGTTGGCCGGGCTGAAGAAATGCGCGCCCGCCACATCGTCCGGGCGTTTCGTCGCGGCGGCGATCTCGTCGATATCCAGCGCGGAGGTGTTGGACAGCAGCAGCGCGCCCGGTTTCACCGTCCGGTCGAGCGTCTCGAAGACCTCGCGCTTGACGCCGACCTCCTCGAACACCGCCTCGATCACGACATCGGCATCCGCAATGGCCTCGTAGGTCGCGACCGGCTCGATGAGCGCCAGGCGCGCCGCCATGCCGGCCTCGTCGAGCGAGCCGCGCGCGACGCTGGCCGCGTAGGTCTTCCCGATTCGCGCCATCCCGCGCGCCAGCGTCTCCGGGTCCTTGTCCATGATCTTCACCGGCAGGCCGGCATCGGCGCAAGTCATGGCGATGCCGCCGCCCATCGTGCCCGCGCCGACCACGGCCGCCGCCGCAGCAGGTCGGGCGGGCGTCCCGCGCGGCACATGCGGGGAGCGCTGCGCTTCCCGCTCGCCGAAAAAGGCGTAGCGCAGCGCCTTCGCCTCTTCCGAGTTCTCCAGTTCCTCGAACAGCGCGCGTTCCTGCCGGATGCCCTCCTCGAAGGGCGTGGAGCAGGCGATCTCCACGCAGCGGATGCAGTGCCAGGGGGCCTTCTGGTTGCGGGCGCGGCGGGCGATCTTCCGCCGCATCGCTTCGAAGATACCCGGATCGTGCTCCGGTATTTCCCGCTCCGACGCTCTCGGCAGGACCGGCTCGTGCATTACCCGCATCGCGTAGGCGACGGCGGCGTCGCGCAGTTCCCCGCCTTCCACCAGCTCGTCCACTATGCCGAGTTCCAGCGCCTCCGGCGCAGGCACATGGCGGCCCGAGACGATCATCTCCAGCGCGGCCTCGGGGCCGATCAGGCGGGGCAGGCGCTGCGTGCCGCCACCGGCCGGCAGGATGCCGATCAGGACTTCCGGCAGGCCCAGCTTCGCGCCCGGCACGGCAAGGCGGTAGTGGCAGCCGAGCGCGTTCTCCAGGCCGCCGCCCAGCGCATAGCCGTGAATCGCCGCCACGATCGGCTTGGGGCTTGCCTCCAGCACGTCATGGGTGCGGCGGGTAACCGCCGGACGCCCCTTGCCGAAGCCGCGTATGTCGGCGCCGGCGATGAAGGACCGCCCGGCGCCGATCAGCACCATGGCGTGCACGTCGGGGTCGGCGACGCCGCGGTCCACCGCGTCCAGTATGCCCTCGCGCACGCCGGGCCCGAGCGCGTTCACCGGCGGATAGTCCACCGTGATGACGCCAACCGGACCCTGCCTGGTGAAATGGACGACCTCGGACATGCTGTTCCCCCTCCCGCCGGTAGTGCGGCGGCTTATAGCGGATAGGTGCCGGCCATGCGCGCCCTGAGCCGAATGAGCGCCAGCACCGTGTCGATGGCCGGAGTCGCGACTGCCGCGCGCCGCCCGAGCTCGCTGACCGCGCCGACCAGCGCGTCGATTTCCATCGGCCGGCCGCGCTCCAGGTCCTGCAGCATCGAGGTCTTGTGCGCGCCGACGCCGACCGCGCCTTCGAGCCGCCGTTCCAGCGGGATTCGGAACCGCGCGCCGAGCGCCTCGCCGACCGCCTGCCCCTCGCGCATCATCGCCTCGACCAGCTGGCGGACCCCGCTGTCCGCGCCGATTTCGGCGAGCGTCGCATGGGTGAGCGCCGAGATCGGGTTGAAGCAGAGATTGCCCCAGAGCTTCACCCAGATCTCGTCGCGGATTCGCGGCCTGACGGGCGCGCGGAAGCCTGCGGCGATAAGCAGCCGGGAGAGCGCCGACGCCCGTTCGCTGCGCGTCCCGTCCGGTTCTCCCAGGGTGTATGCGTTGCCGTCGATATGCCGGCAGACGCCCGGCTCGACGATTTCCGTAGCCGGATAGACGACGCAGCCTATGGCGCGCTCCGGCCCCAGACCGAACCATTGCGCGCCGCCCGGGTCGACCGCCTCGACCGGCCCGGCGGGCAGGTCCGTCCCGATGCCGTGGAAATACCACCAGGGAACGCCGTTCATCGCGGTGACGACCGCCGTGCCGGGCCCGAGCAGCGGGCGCATCGCCTCCACCGCGCCGGGCGATTGATGCGCCTTGAGCGTCACGATGACGAAATCCTGCACGCCGAAGGCCGCTGGGTCGTCGCTCGCCGCGACCGGCACGGTGAAGTCCTCCTCGTCGGAGACGAAGCGCAGCCCGTTCGCCTGCAGGGCGGCGAGATGCGGCCCGCGCGCGATCAGGCCGACCTCAGCATCGCCCTGCCGGACAAGCAGCGCGGCCAGGTGGCAGCCGATGGCCCCCGCCCCGAAGACCGCGATCTTCACGGAGCGAGGCCGAGCTTCTCGGCGAGCCCGATGCGCTGCAGCTTGCCGGTCGCGCCCTTGGGTATCTCATCCACGAACACGATCCGGCGCGGCACCTTGAAGTCCGCAAGGCGCGCGCCGGCAAACGCCCTGAGTTCGCTGTCGCTCGCATCCGCTCCGTCCGCCAGAACGATGGCGGCGGCCACCTCCTCGCCGAGCGTCCGGTGCGGGAGCGCGAAGGTCACGACCTGCTGGACGGCCTCATGGTCCATCAGCGCCTCGTCCACCTCGCGCGGCGATATCTTTTCGCCGCCCCGGTTGATGATTTCCTTGAGCCGGCCGGTAATCGTCAGGTAGCCGGCCTCATCCATGATTCCCTGGTCGCCGGTGCGGAACCAGCCGTCCGAGAACGCGCTCTCATTGGCCTCCGGATTGTTCTCGTAGGCAGCCATGACATTGGGGCCCCGTATGACCACTTCCCCGGTCTCGCCTGCCGCCAGCAGGCGGCCGGCCTCGTCCATGACCGCGACCTCCGGGCCGGCCGCCACGCCGACGGACCCGGCGCGGCGTTCGGCCGGCGGCAGCGGGTTGCTCGCCATCTGGTGCGCCGCCTCGGTCATGCCGTAGCTCTCGATCACCGGGCAGCGGAACAGGGTCTCCAGCTCCCGCATCACCTGCGGCGGCAGCGATGACGAGGAGGAACGCACGAACCGCAATTGCAGGGCATCGACGACCTCCGTGTTGCGCCTTGCCCGCGCCAGGATCGCCTGGTGCATGGTCGGCACGGCGGAGTACCAGGTCGGCCGGGCGTCGGCGAACCACTCGAACACCCGGAACGCATCGAAGCCCGGCGTGCAATAGACGCTCGTTCCGGCGCGCATCGGCGCCAGCAGGTTGGCGATCAGGCCGTGGATATGGAAAAGCGGCATGATGTTCAGGCCGCGGTCCGCCGGCTCCAGCCGGAGCGTCTGCACGATATGCTCCGCCGAGGCGCAGATGTTCGCCTGGCTGAGCGGCACGATCTTCGGCCGCGAGGTCGTGCCGGACGTGTGCAGCACGAGCGCGGTGTCGGCGGCGCCCGCATATCCCTTCACCGGCGGTCTTTCCGCCCCGCCGCCCTCGGCAAGCAGGGAGAAGCTGCCGGCGGGCCG
>JAJEAZ010000534.1 GCA_022824105.1 Alphaproteobacteria bacterium | reverse complement strand
CGAGCGGATACGGCAAGCTGCACCAAGCGTGCGCCTCGCCGTCACTACCCGAGGTAGGAGCCGGATGCGTTAGCGCGCACGTCCGGATCTGTGCGGGGGGCGCCGGGAAACCGGCGTCCCTACCGCGACCGCAGGGGTCCCGGCCGGGGCGGTGGCTACGGGCGGCAATCCTCTCTTGAGTCCGAAATCGATGTCGCCGGCACAACCCGTCGCTCAAACGGGTTCCGGTCTCGACATTGCGGGCGCGGCGGTGACGCTCTTGCCAGACGGCGCCGCCGGGGCAATGCTGCGGCATCCGTTCCTGCAGCCTCCTCCCTTCCCGATGTTCGCCTCGACCGTCTCCAGCCCATGCGCGTAATCCTCTGCCGCGAGCTCGGCTCGCCCGATGTGCTGACCGTAGAGGAGCGGCCCGATCCGGAGCCGGGCATGGGTGAGGTTCTGGTCCGGCAGGAGGCCTGGGGCGTCAACTATGTCGATGCGCTTATGGTGGCGGGCGGCTACCAGCTCAAGCCCGAGCTGCCATTCGTGCCGGGACTGGAGGCTGCGGGGACGGTCGTTGCCACCGGCTGGGGCAGCAATACCTTCGAGCCGGGCGACCGGGTGATCGTGAGCCACCGGCCCGGCGGCTTCGCCGAACTGGCGGTGGCGACCTTCGACCGTGTGCGGCCGGCGCCTCCCGAACTGGACATGGCGGAGGCCGCCGTGTTCCGCTCCGCCTACCACACCGCCCTTCACGCCCTGCTGCAGCGCGGCCGGCTGGCGCCGGGCGAGAGCGTGCTGGTGCTTGGTGCGGCCGGCGGCGTCGGCATGGCGGCGGTGCATTGCGCGAAACGCCTGGGCGCGCAGGTGATCGCCGCGGCGGCCGGAGAGGAGAAACTGGCCGCGCTTCGCAAGCAGGGAGCGGATGTCGTCATCGACTATCGGGGCGGGTTCCGCTCGCCGGTGCTGGCTGCCACCGGCGGGCGCGGCGCCGATGTCGTTTACGATCCCGTGGGGGGCGACGCCTTCGACGAGGCGATGCGCTCGACGGCTTGGGGCGGCCGTATCCTGTCCATCGGTTTCACCAGCGGGCGGCGGCCGGTCGCGAAGGTCAATCATGTCCTTATCAAAGGCATCGAGGTGATCGGCGTGCGCGCGGGCGAGGCGGGCCGGCGCAATCCGAACCTGCCGGAAGAGACCTGGCGCTACCTCACCCGCTGGGTGGCCGAGGACGGCCTGCGCCCGCATATCAGCCACCGCATCCCGTTCTCCCGCGCAGCCGAGGCGCTGCAACTGGTGCTCGACCGCAAGGTCGTCGGAAAGGCGGTGCTGGTCCCCGACGCCTGAACCGGCTTGCGGCTGCAGGCGAAACGCTGAAACTTTGCCTGGCCATGCACAGAGATAGAGAAAGGCGCACTCCCCGATGACGCTTCCGCTCGACGGCATTACCGTCCTCGATCTGACTTCCGGCCCCGCCGGCGCCTTTGCCGGGATGCTGCTGGGCGATTCGGGCGCGCGCGTGCTCCGCGCTGTCCATGCGGCGTCCCCGCTGTACCGCGATGGCGGTTTCGCCGTCTGGGACCGGGGCAAGGAGGCTTTCGAGTGGGACCCGGAAGACGCCAGCGCGGAGGAGGCGCTGGCGCGCCTGTTGCCGGGAGCCGACGTGCTGTTGCACGACTTCGCGCCCTCCGCACCGCAACAGGCGATGTTCGCTCCGGCGAAGCTGCAGGCGGCATATCCGCATCTGGTCGCGTGCTCGATCACGGCATACGGCATGCGGGGCCGGTGGCGGGACGATCCGCCGGTGGACGATCTGGTGATGGCGCGCGCCGGCATTCTCTCCGGCATGCCGGGTTTCAGGCCTGCGCCCGTGCATGTGCCGCATCCGCTGCCGAGCACCGGGGCGGCGCTATTCGCCTGCATCGGCGCGGCCGCCGGCCTGCTCGCACGCGAGAGCACCGGCCGGGGCCGCATCGTCGAGAC
This sequence comes from Alphaproteobacteria bacterium, assembly GCA_022824105.1. Taxonomy (GTDB): domain Bacteria; phylum Pseudomonadota; class Alphaproteobacteria; order Bin95; family Bin95; genus Bin95. The sequence goes on along the minus strand of JAJEAZ010000534.1, from coordinate 2,989 downwards.
CTCGCTGCTCGCCGGCGCACTGCTCTTCCATCCGAAAGTGGTCGCCGAGGGCGTCCCGCCGCTTGTGTTCCAAACCCATCCCTCCGGCAGCGCGCCCTTCTACAGCCTCTATGCCTGCGCGGACGGCGAGTACATCCAGCTGGGTTGCGTGCATGAGCGCTTCATCGCCCGCGCATCCGAAATCATGGGTATCGGCGAACTCGTCGCGGAAGCCCGGTTCGACAATGTGCGCCGGGGCGACGGGATGACGGAGGAGGAGGAGCTTCGCGACGCCATTGCAGGCGCGATGAAGAAACGCGACGCCGCCGACTGGGCCGCCGATTTCGAGGCCGCCGACGTGCCGTTCGCGCCGGTCCGGCAGGGTCCGGTCGTCCTCGACGATCCGCAGATCCGCCACAACGCCATGGTGCTCGCGCTGGAAGACCCGGCACTCGGCGCGACGGTGCAGATGGGGGCGCCGATCCGTTTCGCCGAGACGCCGGCGGACCCGAAACCGCGCGCCGCGAACGCCGGGCCGTTTCCGGACCTCCCGCCGCTCGCGGTGGAGACCGCGCCGACGGCCGATGGCCGGGACGATCCGCCGCCGCTCGCCGGGGTCAGGGTACTGGAGATCACGAACCTCATCGCCGGGCCGACGGCCGGACGCCTGCTCGGCGACCTCGGGGCGGATGTCATCAAGCTGGAGCCGCCGGGCGGCGACATCTCGCGGCCCATCGGGCGCAACTATTTCTACAATCTGAACTTCAACAAGCGCTCCTTCTGCGTGGACGCGCGCAAGCCGGGCGGCAGGGAAGCGATCCAGCGCGTGGCGGCCAGCTGCGACATGATGCTCGCCAACCTCCGCCCCGGCGCGACGCACCGCATGGGCATCGGCGCGGATGTCGACCCGGACCTGATCGAGACGCATGTCACCGGCTACGGCCTGACCGGCCCCTATTCGAAGCGGCCCGGCATCGACCCGCTGGCGCAGGCGCTGATGGGCCTCTCGCGCGCGCAGGGCGGCAACGGCAACCCGCCTTCCTTCGCCGCGCAGCTTGCGCCCACCGACTTCACGGCCGGCGCCATGGCAACGCTCGGCTCGATCCTGGCGCTCTATTCGCGCCGCCGTGGCGGGTCCGCGCGGCGGGTGGACAGCAATTTGCTCAATGCCGCCGTGGTGCTGAGCTCGCCCTGGTTCGGGCGCTGGGAGGGCAAGCCGGAGCGGCCGCTCGGCGATTCCGGACAGCATGGCACCAGCGCCTTCCACCGGCTCTACCGGGTGGCCGACGGCTGGATCTATGTCGCTGCGGACACCGGGGAAGCCGAGGCGGCGCTGACGGGCGCGCTCGGGCTGGACGCGCTGGATCCGGCGGGCGAAGGGCACCCGGCCCGGTCGCCGCTCGCCCGGGCGATGGAGGAGGCGTTTGCCGGCCGGCAGTTGCAGGAGGCGCTGGCGGCGCTGGACGAGGCGGGCGTGCCGGCCGCTGAGGCGCGGGGCGCTGCGAGTGAACTCTTCCTCGAGGACGAGTCCGCGCACCGGAACGGCCTGGTCACGGAGGCCTGCCACCCGACGGCAGGCCGGATGCGGATCGCGTGGAACTATATCCGGTTCCGCGACACGGCGCCGTCGGCCGCCCGCCCGACGCCGTTGCTCGGCGAACACAGCGCCGACGTGCTGGCCGAGGCGGGAGCGGATGCAGCCGAGATCGAGGCGCTGTTCGCCTCCGGCGCGGTGCTGGCGGAGACCGGCTGAGCCGGGTCCGCGCCCGGCCTCAGGCCGCCTTGTCGGTCTGGCGCTGCCGGAAGGGCGCCATCACCTCTTTGCCGAACAGCTCCAGCTGCTCGAGCATCACGGCGAGCGGCGTGCCCATGCTGGACTGGACATTGACGTCCGCGAGACCGGGATATTTCGTCTGCAGCGACTCCAGATAGGCGATGAAGCCCTCCGGCGGGCCGCAATACCAGGAGCCGGCCTCGACCGCGCGCTCCAGGGTCGGGATATTCATCTCGGCCCAGTCGCCGCGCTCGCTCACACGCTGCAGCTGCTCGGGCTTCATCGGCACCATGCCCAGCGGGGCGAACATCTTGACGTGTTCCTCGAAATAGGGCGACGCCTCGCGGATCGCCTTTTCCTTCGTCTCGGCGATATGGAAGTTGAGCCCGATGCAGAGGTTCTCGCCGATCTGCACCTCGTGCCCGGCGCGCTCCCACGCCTCCTTGAAGGCGACGATGGGCCGCTCCGCCATCAGCGCCGAGCCGCCGCCAACGATGCCCTTGATGCCGTGCTTCGCCATGAAGTCGAGCCCGCGCGGCTGGGCGCTCACGATCGGCTGCCAGCATTCCACCGGCTGGTTGACCGGGCGCGGCACCAGCGTGATCTCGTCCAGCTCATAGCCGCGGTAGGGCACGCGCGGCGGCAGGGTGTAATATTTGCCCTCGTGCCGGAAGGACTCCTCGCGGAAGGAGCGGAGCACGATCTCCGTCTGCTCCTCGAACATGTCGCGGTTGGCGTCGCCGTCCATCAGGATGCCGCCCAGCGTCTCGACCTCGCGCGTGTGGTAGCCGCGCCCGACGCCGAAGATCACCCGGCCCCCGGTCAGGATGTCGGCGGTGGCGAAGTCCTCCGCGAGGCGGAGCGGGTGCCACATGGTGGTGACGTTGAAGCCGCAGCCGAACCGGAGCCGCTTGGTCAGGTGCGCCAGATGCACGAAGAACAGCGGCAGGTTCGGGATGCACTCATAGCCTTCATGCTGGAAATGGTGCTCGGCCAGCCAGAAGGCGTCGTAGCCGAGTTCGTCCATGGCGACGGCCATCTTCTCGGTCTTTTCAAATACCGAGGCCAGCCGGTCGTTGTCGTAGCGCCGGTCGTTCGCCGGCGTGGCGTCCTGGCCCATGTCGTCCAGATCGATATGCCCGGCAAACAGGCTCCCAAAGCGCTCAATCACAGTCTCGTCCCTCCGTCGCATCCTGCGGAATGTGTGCCCGGCGGCGATGATACAGATGCAGGGCC
>JAJEAZ010000020.1 GCA_022824105.1 Alphaproteobacteria bacterium | reverse complement strand
AGCGGGATGCCGAGGGACGGGCGGTGGCGTGGCGGCAAGGCGGTTCCGTTCGTGCGCGGGAGGCAGCCGGAGTGGAATAGCCGTAATTGGCCCGCCGGGCTATGATTGCCGTCGAAGACAGGGGATCGACAGGGAGGGTTCGGCCATGGACGGGCTCCAGACGGCAGTGAGCGAAGGAACGGCGGCCGCCAACCGGCCGATAGCCGCCATGCTGGCGGAATTCGCCTGCGGCCTCGACGACCGTGCGGTTCCGGACCGGGTCATGGAGCGCGCGCGCCTGCACATTCTCGACTGCATCGGTATCGCGCTCGCCTCGACCGGCTACGAGTTCGGCCGGCGCACGATTGACGCCATGCGCGGCCTTGCCGGCGAGGGGCCGTCGCCGGTCATCGGCACGGACATCCGCCTGCCGCTGCGCGATGCGGCGCTGGTCAACGGCACGCTCGTCCACGGCCTCGACTATGACGACACGCACTCCGACGGCGTGGTCCATGCCTCGGCCTCGGCGCTCGTCGCCGCGCTGGCGCAGGGCTTCGCCTCCGGCGCCTCGGGCCGGGACCTGCTCGCGGCCTATCTGGTCGGCGTCGAGGCATCGTCGCGGATCGGCCAGGCGGCCCAGGGCGGCTTCCATGTGCGCGGGCACCATCCGACCGGCCTGGTCGGGGCGTTCGGCGCGGCGCTGACGGCCGCCCGGCTCGCCGGCCTCTCCGAGCGCGAGGCGGCGATGGCGCAGGGCATCGCGCTCTCCATGGCGGCCGGCAGCCTGGAGTTCCTCTCCGACGGCGCCTGGACCAAGCGCATCCATCCCGGCTGGGCGGCGGTGGCCGGCATCACCGCGGCCGCGCTCGCCGGCGGGGGCTTCCAGGGCCCGAGCGCGCCCTATGAGGGCCGATACGGCCTCTACAACCTGCATCTGGGCGCGGACCACGAGGCGCGGCTCGACATGGCGACGGCGGCCCTGGGCGAGGTCTGGGAGCTGGAGAACGTGGCCTTCAAGCCCTACCCCGCCTGCCACTTCAACCACGCCTTCGCCGACGCCGCGCTGGCGCTGCGGCGCGATCACGGGCTCCGGCCGGAGGATGTGGACAGCATCACCGGCTATATCGCGGATGCGCAGGCCAATGTCGTCTGCCGCCCGGAGGAGACCAAGAAGCGCCCGCAGAACAGCTACGACGCGCAGTTCTCGATGCACTACACCATCGCCGCGGCGCTGACGCACGGCCGCTTCACGCTCGACGAGATCGACGCGAACGCGATCTCCGACCCGGAGGTGCTGGCGCTGGCGGACCGGGTGGATTTCGCCATCGACCCGGACTCGGCCTTCCCGCGCTACTATTCCGGCGAGATCAGGGTCCGCACCCGCGACGGGCGCGAACTCCGCCACCGCGAAGCGGTCAACCGGGGCTCTGACGCCAACCCGCTTTCGGCCGAGGACATCGCGGCCAAGTTCCGGGACAATGCCGCGCGCGTCGTCGCTACCGAGCGGGTGGAGCGCATCTTCGAGGCCGTCATGACCCTCGACCGCGCCCCCGACCTCAAGGAGCTCGACGCCGCGCTCTGCGAGGGCTGACGGGCGGGCAGGGACGCGACGCTGTTGGCAATGGGGTGATGACAACGGGGGCAGCGGATGTCGGCTGGGCTGTTGGCCATCGTGAATGCGGTCTTGCCGGGTTTTCTCACGGTATGCGTATTCCGGTTAATCGCTCCTCGAACGGAAGGGACCGGGACCATGCTGGTGGCTACGGCGCTGGCATGGAATGTTGTCATCGACGCAGCCGTCCGGGTTCCGACCGTATTGGAAGTAGGAGAACTGCCGGCCTATCTGGATGATTGGCTAAAGTTTCTCGTCGCCGTCGCCTTGGGCTTCGTGGCTGCAAAGGCATGGTCGAGTTCGCGGATTCACAGCTGGTTGCAACGGCTGAACGTGACGAGTGTTGGACCGCATGCTCGAATTGACGCCGGAATGTTTACACTTGCGCGAGCCAATGGATGGGTTTCAGTAGTCCACATAAAGGACGAGGAAAAGCCGATCTACGGGATTATCCATAGTTGGTCGATTCAAGAGCAGGGAGGCGGTATCGGCGTACGGACCCGGCGACCGGGCACGGCCCGGCCGGACGAAAGATACCAGGACACCCGAGCCGTCGAGCATGTCTATTTGCCTCTGCAAGAGGTAAGGAAGGTGGAGTTTGTAGATATCGACCCGACGAAGGAGCATTCCGCATGACCCAAAACAAGCCTGCGCCGGATTTCGATATGTTTCAGAAGAACGTGTGGCAGCCGACGGAAGAGCTGGTCCCGGACCCGCCACCGCCGCCGCCGCCGTCGGAAGGCAGCGACTCAACGGACGAAGGCGGGGAAAGCGGCTGACGGCCCTGAGCGTGCAACCCGGAGAAGGCTGCTGCCGGCGCGGCGCGAGCGGTGAGGCGGCAACCTCCCGAGAGCGCCCTGCGCCCGGCCCTTGCGGAACAAGCGGCGCATTCCATCTATGCGGCGAAGGATACTGACCGGAGGACCGGATGCCGTTCCAACTCTCCTCCGTCGCCGCCGGGCTTGCCATAGGGGCGGCGGTGCTGCTGCTCTCGGCCTGCGCGCTGCTGGCGCCCCTGCCGAAACCGAAGGGCGTCGCCGCGCGGCTTGAGGCGTTCCCCACACGCGGCCTGCCGCTGGACGGGCGCGTGACGGTCCGCTGGAGCGAGCGGCAGATTCCCTTCATCGAGGCGGAGAGCGACGGCGATGCGGCATTCGCGCTCGGCCTCGTGCATGCGCATCTCCGGCTCGGCCAGATGGCGATGGCGCGGATGCTCGCGCGGGGGCGGCTGTCCGAGATGATCGGCCCCATGGGCGTCGATATCGACCGCGGCCTGCGCACGCTCTCCTACGGCCGCGCCGCGGCGGAGATCGAGCGGAGCATGGACGAGGCCGCCCGGCTCTGGGTCCGGCGCTTCGTGGACGGCGTCAACCACTACCAGGACAGCGCGGCCGAGCTGCCGCACGATTTCGCCATTCTGGGCCTGGAGCCGGAGCCCTGGACCGTTGCCGACGTCCTGGCCATCGGGCGGCTCGGGGGCACGGACGTGAACTGGCTGGTCTGGGCCGACCTGCTGGCGCTCCGCGGGCGGGACGACTGGCCCGAGCTCTGGGCGCGTCTCGTGAAGGAGGGCGGCGCGTCCTTCGCCAGTTTCGGCGGGCCCGGGCATATGGCCGCGATGCAGGAATGGCTCGCCGGCGTCTCCCGGTCGGGCAGCAACAGCGTCGCCGTGGCGGGCCGGCGCAGCGCCACCGGCGGGGCGCTCATGGCCAACGACCCCCATCTCGGCATCTTCATTCCCAATGTCTGGCTGATCGCGGGCGTGCGCTCGCCCTCCTGCCACGCGGTCGGGCTGATGGCGCCGGGCCTGCCGATCTTCGCCATCGGCCGCAACCCGCACATCGCCTGGGGCGGCACCAACATGCGCGCGGCCTCCAGCGACCTCTATGATGTCAGCGGCCTGCCGGCCTCCGAGGTCGCGGAGCGGCGCGAGCGGATCGGCGTGCGCTGGTGGTTCGACGAGGAGGCGACCGTCCGCGAGACCCGCTGGGGGCCGATCGTGACGGACACGCCGCTGCTGGCGAAGTACGACCTGCCGCCGCTCGCGCTGAAATGGACCGGGCACGGCGCGAGCGACGAGATCGGCGCCATGCTCAGCGTCTGCCGGGCGAAGAGCTTCCCGGAGTTCCGCGCCGCCTTCCACAGCTTCGCCGTGCCGGGGCAGAACATGCTCTATGCGGACAGGGAGGGGAATATCGGCCAGGTGATGGCGGTGTGGCTGCCCGCGCGCCGGGGGGCGCCCGACGACATTTTCCTCGACACCGCCGCGCATGACGCCGCCTGGGGCGCGATGCGCACCGGGGCGGACCTGCCTTACAGCCTCAACCCCGAAACCGGCTTCCTGGTCTCGGCCAACAACCGCCCCTCGGAGACGGACATCCCGGTAGGGTTCTTCTTCTCGCCCGACGACCGCGTCAAGCGCATGACCCGGCTGATCGGGGGCGAGGCGGAGGTGGGCGTCGAGACCCTCAAGGCGCTGCAGCAGGACGTGCACATGCCGTCCTCGGCCGAACTGCGCGACCTCTTCCTTGCCAGGCTCGACCGGTCGGGGCTGGCCGCGGCGGCGGACGCCCGGGACGCGGAGGCGATCGGCAGGCTGCGCGAATGGGACGGCGCATACCGGCGCGAGTCGCTGGGCGCGGTCGCGTTCGAGCAGTTCCGCCACGGCTTCGTGCGGCGCTTCTACGTCCTGCGCTACGGGGAAGAGGACGGCGAGGCGTTCGCGAAGCTGCGCCGGGGGACGGCGCTGCTGGCCGACGATATCGCGGCGGCGGACGAGGAGACCGTGCGCGCGGCGCTTGCCGCCGGCCTGCGCGCCGCGGCGGACGGCCTCGACGCCTTCTCCGGCTGGGGAGACATGCACCGCCTCCGCCTCGCCCATCCGCTCGGACGCGCGCCGCTCATCGGCGGGCGCTACCGTTTCGTCGAAGAGGGCGTCGCCGGAAGCTCGGAAACGGTGATGAAGACCGCGCACAACGCCACGGCGGAGCGCCATACCGTCACCTACGGGTCCAATGCGCGCCACATTTCGGACCTGTCCGACCCGGACGGGAACTGGTTCGTCCTGCTCGGCGGGCAGGACGGCTGGTTCAACAGCACCACCATGCTCGACCAGTGGGAGTTGTGGCGGCGCGGCGAGTATGTGCGCGTGCCGCTCACGCCGTCCGCGGTCCGGGCCGAATTCCCGCATGTGCTGACCCTGGAGAACTGACGCCGGAACCCGACCATGCACGACGCGACCTGGCTTCTCCGGCTCTA
>JAJEAZ010000655.1 GCA_022824105.1 Alphaproteobacteria bacterium | reverse complement strand
CGTTGTCATCGGGCTTCTCGGAACCGGCCTGCCCTTTACCTTCACTGCTCTGCTCGGGTTGCTCAGCCTCTCCGGGATGCTGATCAAGAACGGCATTGTTCTGGTCGAGGAAATCGACCTTGTCCGCCGTGAGGGCAAAGCACTGAACGAGGCGATCGAGACGGCATGCACATCGCGGCTGCGCCCCGTGGTCCTGGCGACGGCGACCACGATCCTCGGCATGGTGCCGCTGCTGACCGACGCTTTCTTCGTGTCGATGGCGGTGACGATCATGAGCGGCCTTGCCTTCGCGTCCCTCCTTACGCTGGTGGCGGCCCCTGTGCTCTATTTTGTGTTGTTTGCGCGGGATGAACGGCAACGTGTCGCGATCGGGCCCCCGGCGGCCTGAGCCGGTCCGGGCGAACCATCCGGACGCATTCCAGTCATCGACACCGCCGCCCTTTAGCCAGATCATTGCAGGTTATGACCCTCACGACCTTCCATCCACCTCACAGATCGCCGATCCGGGGGTCCGATTCCTGCTTGCGCCGAACTCCCCCTGCATCCAAACTCCCTTTCGTTTCCGCGCCTCTGGGCCGGAAGACGAGCATGCGGGGAACGGAATAACGGGACGTTTCATGGAAAATCGGCGCTGCAACTCCGTCCGGTCGTATCCGGAGCAAACTTTGCAGCTGTCCATGGTCGCTTCGTATGTCCCTGGATTGTTCCAACCACAGCGGGAGTTGAGACAATGCGCAAGCCAACCCTAAGGTCGACAGGAATTGCAGGGCTGACGGCCGCGGCGGTAATCGCCTCCTCGGCGGCATTCGCCGAGACGAAAATCCGTGTCCAGTCTGTGATCCCTTCCAAGGCTGACGAAGTACACATGCTCAAGGAGTTCGCTCAGGATGTGAGCGATCTGACCAATGGCGAGGTCGTCATCGAGATATTGCCGGCCGGTGCGGTTGTGGGCGTAAAGGAGACGCTGGACGCGGTCGATGCCGGACTCGTCGAGGGCGGGTTCGCATGGACCCATTACTGGTCCGGCAAGCATCCCGCGGCGATGCTGTTCGGGTCGCCGGTGGCAGGCGCCGGCGTCGGCATCGACAACATCGCCTTCATGTCGTGGTTCCTTTACGGCGGCGGCAAGGAACTCTACGACCAACTCTGGAATGAGATGGGAGTCAACGTCAAGGGCTTCATGCTCCAGCCGGTCGGACCGGAGGCTCTCGGCTGGTTCAAGGAGCCGATCGAGTCAATGGACGATTTCCGCAAATACCGGTTCCGTACCCCACCCGGAATTCCCGGGCAGACCTACAATGACATCGGGGTCGCGGCTGTAGCGATGGGCGGTGGCGACATTCTCCCGGCGCTCGAGAAAGGCACCATCGACGCGGCCGAGTGGTGCTGCCCGAAGCCGGATAGCGTGTTCGGGTTCCAGAAGGTGCTGAAGCACTACTATCTGCAGGGCCTTCACCAGGTCGTCGTCAACGCGGACCTCTACATAAACGGCGATGTCTACAACTCGCTTACCGATCACCAGAAGAAGGCCATCGAGGTCGCGGCGAACGCTTCGCTCACCAAGGCCCTGGCGTATCGCATCTATGAGAACGGCAAGGCGCTCAAGGACCTGACCGAGAACCACGGCGTTCAGCTCCACGACACGCCCACGGACTATTTCAGCGAGTACATGAACGCCGCCAAGGCGTCGCTGGAGAAGAACGCGGCGGAGAACGCCTTTTTCAAGACCGTCTGGGATTCCCAGCGGGCGTTTGCAGAGATTGCGGTGCCCTTCTGGGCCGGCGCCCAGACCTCGAATGCGAACCTGGGACAGGCGTTCGCCAAGTCGCTTCAGTAGCACGCGTACGGGTTTGGTTACAGAGCGGCCGGTTGTGCGGCGGAGCGCTGTCTTCGCCGCACAACCGGCACTCTTGCCAGGCGCCCGGGGGCTGGCAGGCCCGGCGCAGGAAGAGCGGGCGGTCTGACCCTTCGGCTGCGTCAATGCGGACGCGGAAAGCCTTCTTGATCGCCAGCGAGGGAGAACGCCAGCGGTGTCCGACGCACCCGAAGAACTGGACATCACCGACGAGTTGATCGCCGAGCGGCGAAACCGCGCGCCGGGGGACTTGCCGGACGATATGGCCGGCTGGATGCGTGCAGCTGTTACCTGGCTCGACATGTTCAGCCTCTGGAGCGGGCGCGTCTTCTGCTGGCTGCTGGTCCCGCTCATGCTGGCCATGGTGTGGGAGGTGGTGGCCCGCAAGCTCTTCGTTGCGCCCACGATGTGGGCGTACGACATAAGCCGGATGCTGAACGGGGCGCTGTTCATGATCGGCGCCGGCTACGCCCTGATGCGCGGCGTCCACATCCGGGCGGACTTCCTCTACCGGAACTGGGCGCCGCGCCGGCAGGCGGCGGTCGACGCGATGCTTTATGTGGCTCTGTTCTTTCCCGCGATGATCTTCTTCCTGTTCATCTCGTTCGGCTACGCCGAGAAGGCCTGGATTCGCTGGGAACTTGTCATGGACACCGCATTCATGGCGCCGGTGGCGCCGGTTCGCGCCGCCATGCCGGTCGGTGCCGTGCTGCTGATCGTCCAGGGGATCTCGGAATTGCTGAAGTGCATCTACACGATGAAGAACAACCGGTGGCCGTAGCATGAGCCCGGAGGTCATCGGATTCATCATGATCGCCGTGATGCTGCTGGCGATCTTCGTCGGCTTCCCGATCTCCTTTACGCTCATCTTCCTGGGGCTGGCGTTCGGAGCCTGGGGGTTCGGACCCAAGCTCGTCGTCTATCTCATGACGTTGCAATTCAACAATGTGATGCTGGAGCAGACGCTGGCGGCGGTGCCGTTGTTCGTTTTCATGGGCATCCTTATGGAGCAGGCCGGGCTCATGGAACGCCTGTTCCGTGCAGTGCAGCTCATGCTCTCGCGCACCCGCGGCTCCCTTTACATTGCGGTGTTGTTCGTCTCCACAATCTTCGCGGCCGCTACCGGCATCGTCGGGGCGTCGGTGACTATTCTCGGCATCATGGCCGCCAAGACCATGAACCGGTCCAACTACGATGTGAAACTTGCGGCCGGCACCATCACTGCCGGCGGCACATTGGGAATCCTGATTCCACCGTCGATCATGCTGGTGGTCATGGGGCCAGTGCTTGAGGTGCCGGTCACCGACCTGTTCGCCGCTGCGATCGTTCCCGGAGTTATGCTTGCCTGCCTGTACACCGCCTATTCCTTGATCCGGTGCTGGCTGAATCCGGCGCTCGGACCGCCGCTGCCGGAGGACGAACGCCCGCAGACCTCAGGCCGTATGTGGCTGGAGTTCATAGCCGCTATCATCGTCCCGGCGGTTCTGTTCGCCGTCGTCACAGCCGTCGTTCACGGCGTCTCGACGGCGTTGGCCGTACAGGGGCTGCTGCTCAGGCTGCTGGTGCTGGTGCTCTATGTCCTGGCATACGGAGTTGTGTTCTTCGCCCTGAAGCAGGCGCACCGATGGCTGCTGACCAACCGGCCGTTCGGCTTTTATGTCAGCGAAGTGTGGACCGAGTTCTATCTGGGCCTGGTGCCCCCGGCCTTGCTGGTGGCGTTCGCTCTCGGTTCGATCCTGCTCGGCTGGGCGACCCCGACGGAGGGTGCCGCCTGCGGCGCCTTCGGGGCGCTGTTGATGACCATTGCCTATCGGAAAATGAACCTGGCGCGGTTCCAGGAGGCCCTGGTCAAGACCTTGGAAATCTCGGTGCTGATCCTCTTTCTGGTGGCGGCATCCAACTTCTTCGGCGCTGTCTTTTCCCGGCTTGGCACACCCACCATGTTGACCAATGCCTTGCTGGCGCTCGAGCTGTCCCAGATCGAGGTGCTGATCGTCGTCATGGCGCTGATCTTTATCCTCGGCTGGCCGCTGGAATGGGTACCAATCGTTCTGATCATTGTCCCCATCCTGATTCCGCTGCTGGACAAGATGGAAATCAATCTGACCTGGTTCGGCATCCTGGTGGCGGTGAACCTCCAGACGGCCTGGCTGTCGCCGCCTGTCGCCCTGTCGGCCTATTTCCTCAAGGGCGTGGTGCCCGAATGGGACTTGAAGGACATCTATATCGGCATGATGCAGTTCATGGTGATCCAGTTGGCCGGTCTTGCCTTGATCATGACTTTCCCCCAGATCGTGTTGTGGCTGCCGGAATATGTGTACGGGAAGTAGCCGCAGAGACGCGGCCATGCCGCCCTGCTCCGAAATGCGGTCTGTGTCTGTGTCTCCGAGGTCGTGGGTCAGGAATGGGCCGGGCTTTGCCGGTGCTATTGTCGTTTGTAGCCCGAGGGAATCCCGAACCTCCGCTTGCTGTATTCATCAGCCGGAGCATTCGGGAAGCCGCATGCCAGCTCTTCCCCGTGCTGTCTTGCCATGGACCTACGCTTCGCAATATCCGTCTCCTGCCGAGTCCTGCGCCGGAAGGTGCCGAATGCCGTCACTGAGACGGGCCTTCTCGCCCGCGGCGACGGATGGACCCGCTGTATTGTGCGCGGAAGCCGGTTGAGGACTTCCCACCAACGGGTGCGCAAGTGGCTTTCGTGAGTTAGGTTGGCGGCTTCCGGCACGGTGACGAAGAACATGCCCGAGATCGAGTATGCGATGGGCCGGGAACCGCTTGAGCGCCTGCTGACCTCCATCGATCGTCCGGGCGATTTCTGCGTCCATGGGCGAACTTTCGCGCCGATGCCGATGCTGACCGTGGAAAGGGTGGGACTGCTGTCTTTTCCGGTGCCTGACTCGCAGGTTCGCGCGCTGATCGAGGCGGCGGATCGGGCTCCCTACGGGAAGGGCGCCGAGACGCTGGTTGACACTGGCGTGCGCGACAGCTGGCAGATAGACGCATGCCGGATCGGGTTGGGCGGCCGGGCCTGGACCGGGACGTTCGCGACGATCATGGACGCGGTGGCGGAGGGCCTCGGGTGCCCGGCGGAGCGGCTGGAGGCGCGTCCATACAAGCTGCTGATTTATGAACCGGGCAGCTTCTTCGCCGCGCATCGCGACAGCGAGAAGGCTGACGGAATGGTCGGTACGCTTTCCATCTCGTTTCCCGCGGTCAGCACAGGGATCGGCGGAGACCTTGTATTGCGGCACGGCGGACGCGAGATGCGTGCGGATATGTCGGTTTCGGAGCCGTCCGAACTGGCCTGGGCGGCATTCTACGCGGACTGCGCCCACGAGACCGAGCCGGTGCGCGAGGGCTACCGGCTGTCGCTGGTGTTCCAGCTCTGCCTGCGTGCCGGCGCGGCGGACACGCCCCGGCATGCGCCCGACTATTCGGACCTGATCGATCTTGTCGCACGGGAACTGGCGGCCTGGCGGGACACGGCGGAACGGCCCGCTAAGCTCGTCTGGCTATTGGAGCATGACTACAGCGAAGCCGGGCTGTCGTTCGCAGCGCTGAAGAACGCGGACGCAGCTCTCGGGCGCGTGCTGGAGCGGGCGGCGGAGCGCGCCGGTTTTACGCTGTTCGCTGCGGTCGTGCATATTGAGGAGATCGGCGATGCGGACTTCTCCGGCATCGGCGCCTATGGGGGTTGGAACCGGTACGACGATGAAATGGAGGACCTCGAAATGGGCGAGGTCTTCGATGCCAGCCACTGGCTGGATGGCTGGGCGGATCCCGAAGGGGACCGGCCGGCATTCGGCCCGATTTCGCTGCGTGGCGGCGAATTACTGCCGGAGGGCGCTCTCGACGATACAGCACCGGACAACCAATGGCTGAACGAGGCAACGGGCAATGAGGGCATCACCGTCGAGCGGGTCTATCGCCGCGCGGCGCTGGTACTGTGGCCGGTCAGGGACACATTGGGCATTCTGGCCGGGAGTTCGATCGATGCAGCCGTCGCGTGGGTGGAGCGGCAGCGCGCGCGCGGCGACGCGTCGGCGAGAGACGGAATCGGATCGTTGATCGGCCTGTGGAGGCAGGCGGCGCGACCGGGACAGGACGGAAGCGCCCGGACCAGGATGTGCCGGCTGCTTGCCGGGACCGGCGACGCGGCGCTGGCGCTGCGCTTTCTCCGCGATGTGATGCTGACCCGGTTCGATGGCGCCGGGATCGACGAGTTGCTGGCAGCGATCCGCCTGCTGTCCGCCGACGAGGCCGGCAAGTGGCTTTCCGCCCTGGTCGGGTCCGCATTTGTCGAGCGCCCGGACGAAGTTTCCGCATTGTTGCTTCGCGTCGGCGAACTGCCGGGTTTTGGCAGGACGCCGACGGCGGGTGCGCGCACCGCGCTGGCCACTCTGCCTTCGACCTTCGAGACCGCCCGGACCTTGGCGATCGATGGATGGCCTCTGCTGCGTCCCCCGGCCGCCGGGCCTGACAGGGACGCGGGACTTCGCGCCCTCTTCACCGTAGCCTGGCGGTGCGGTCTCGAACGGGAGATGGAAGCGGCAGTGGAGGCCCTGGCCGCCAGACAAGTGCCGAAGTTTGCCGAGCGCAGGATTATGGCGGTTCTGGACAGGTTGGGCCGGGAGGAAGGCTTCGTCGGCAGCGCCGCCCGGGCTACAATGTGGCGCTTGGCGGCGGATGCACTGCTTGCCCGCAGCGCCAGCCCGCCGGAGCCGCCCCGGGACTGGGTCATAGATGCGCCGGTGTCGTGCGACTGCGAACTCTGTCTGGAACTGAAGGCGTTCTGCCGGAACCCCGTCGAGTCCGTGCGGCGTTTTCCGTTGCGCAAGGAGCTGCGCCGGCACCTCCACCGGCAGATCGACGCCTGCCGTCTGGACATGACCCATGAGACCGTACGCCGCGGCAGCCCCTATACCCTGGTTTGCACGAAAACCCGCGCGAGCTACCGACGGCGGCTGGCCGAATATGCCGGGGATGTCGCCTGCATGACGGCCCTTGCCATATCGGTCCCGGCGGGAACGGACGACGGGGAACGTGCGAACCGCCTGCGCGCCGCTGCGAGAGCACCGGAATGACCGGCCGGATGTCCGGTTTCCGGCCGTCGGCCCCGTTCATCGGAGTTGCTTATGGGGCGCTCGTTCCCCGAGGCTGCTCGACCGAATAGCCGAGGTTGCGATAAGCGCGGACGCGCTTCTGCATCATGCCCCGGAGCACGGGCACGAGCTCATCGGCATAGTCATAGACCTGCACCTCGCGCTTTGCCGGGTGCAGCCGGTGCAGGCGCCCGACATATTGCGCGAGCGTCCCGCGCCACGAGATCGGCATCGCGAGGAAGAGTGTATCGAGGCGCGCGTCGTCGAACCCCTCACCGATATAGCGTCCTGTCGCGACCAGGACCCGTTCTTCGCCATCGGGAATTTCTTCGAGGCGCTGCATGAGCGAGCGGCGCTGCTTCGCTCCCATGCCGCCGCGAAGGAACAGCACGTTCTTCGCAAACCTGCTGAACCGTCCGGAAAGATGCTCGGCATGGTCCTTGCGCGCGGTGAGCACGAGCGGCGAGCGCCCCGCTTCAAGCACGTTCAGAACATCGTCGAAAATCATTCCGTTGCGGGCCTCGTCCGTGGCGAGCGCCGCATAGACCTGCTGGATCGGCGGGTGCTCCGTCGCCATGCCTTCGGGGAGCCGGAACGCGGTCGGGCGCAGCAGCGCCCGGTGCGCGAAAGGATGCTGCCGGGCCTGGGTCTTTGCGCTCGCCCGGAAGCGCGTCGGGCCGCACTGCATGAACACGATGGGATGGTGGCCGTCCTTGCGCGTCACCGTGGCCGACAGCCCCAGCACGTATTTCACCTTCGCCCGGCGCGCGACCCTCTCGAAACTCGGGGCCGACAGGTGATGACATTCGTCCACGATGAGATGCCCGTATCCGGCGACGATATCGTCGACCTCGTCGCCGCGCACGAGGCTCTGGATGACAGCCACGTCGACGATACCGGTGGGCTTTCGCTTGCCGGCGCCGATCTTCCCGACGGCGGAGCGGGGCAGGTCGAGAAACGCGCCGAGCCTTGCGATCCACTGGTCCATCAACTGGCGGCGGTGGACCAGGATGAGCGTATTGGTTCCCCGGGTGGCGAGCAGCGATGCGGCGATCACCGTCTTGCCGAACGCCGTGGCCGCCGCCAGCACGCCGGTGTCGTGCTTGAGGAGCGCATCGGCGGCTGCCATCTGCTCCGGCGTGAGCTCGCCAAGGAATCCCGTCTCGACCGGACAGCCGGCGAAACGCTCGTCGCGCAGGTCGAGGCCGATGCCGAGTTCTTCGAGCAATTGCTCCATCGCCTCGAGGCAGCCGCGGGGCAGCGCGATGTGGTGCGACAGCAACTCGGCGCAGGCGATGATCCTGGGGGTACCGAAGGTAGAGCGCCGCATCGCCTGCGCGGCATAGAAGGCCGGGTTCTGGAACGCTGCGAGCCGCGCGAGCCGGTTGACGAGGTTCGGCGGCAGTTCTTTGCGCGCAATGTAGAGCTGGTCCCCGAGCACCGCGTCGATCCGCTCGGGCAGCGCACCGGTGATCGGGGGCAGGAACCTTCTTCGCGACGGCGGAGCCGTCCACGGTTCCTCGTTGTCCTCGTCGAGTGGCAGGCGAAGTCCCACGATGCGGCCCTGTCGGGCGGCCTCGGCGGTGATCGTCTCGACCTCCGTCAGGGTGAGACGCCGGAGCCCGGAGAGGAACGCCCACTGGTCCGGCCAGGGTTCGAGGTTCCCGTCCAGGAAGACGCTGTTGCCGTTCTCCCGCGGGCCTCCCTGGAGGGGCAGCGCGATCAGGTTGCCGAACCCGCCTTGCGGCAGCGTGTCCTGGCTCGGAAAGAACCGGTCGTAGGACCCGAAGCCGATGTCGGGATTGCGCTCCATGGCCTCGGTCAGCAGATGGGAGCCGAGGCGGCGCGCGAGGGATGCCGGCACGGGCGCTTCGAAGAATATCCAGACATGCGCACCGTTGCCCGATCGCGAGCGTTCGAGGGCCGCCGGGATGTCTTTCGCGCGGCAGGCGTCGAGAAACGCCTTCGCATCGCGCCGCCAGGTCTCCTTGTCGAAATCCGCCGCGAGGAACCGGCAGGTGTCGCCGGGCAGCATCGGATAGACGCCGAGAGTGTGGCGCCCGCGAAGATGCGACTCGACCGTTTCGTCGGTGACCGGAACGAAGGCCTGATCGGGACACTCGCCGCAGCGCACCCGGGGCTTGCGGCACACGCCGGGCTTCCACTCGTTGGCGCAGGCCGGCGCGTAGCCGGCCTTGCCCTTCCCGACATTTTCCCAACGCCTGGGAAATACGTCTTCGCGCCCGGCGAACAGGGAACGAAATAGCGCGATCTTGTCACCGGTCGGCGAGCGGTTCGTGATTTGGCTGCTGTAGGCCGCGATCTCCGGCGCCGGCAAATGTGTACCTGCAAGGTCGGCGAGTCGCTGTTCGAGCGCCGCCCGCTCCGCATTGAGTTGCGCGAGGCGTTCGCGAATACGGGCGGCTTCCCGGGAATGAGTATCTGATCGCTTCATCCGCTTTCCCGCCGCGGCCGCCCTTCGACACGGCGGCGGCCAGGATGCGTCGACCATAGCCGGGTCCGGCAGGACATGCTGCCCGAACGGCGCCGCGACAGGCTGGTTCCTGTCAGGCGTCCGGCTCCCGATGCCGGATTCCAGGTGGCTCATGACGGCCTCCGTCCGCAAGCTTTCGAAACCCCTCATTCGGGGTGCGGCCGCCTGAAACGGTCATCACATCCATGCCGAAGAATTCATGGCGAGAACCAGCAGCCATCCCAAGACGGTCGCCAGCATGACACAGACCGCGAGCGGTCGCCTGCCCGCTATCGTGCGGCCTCCATTCATTCGACGGAATGACAATGCTCCGTCGCACACAACGACATTGCGACCACCGCCGCGCCTGCATCGAACGCGGCTTCGATCCGCCGGGCCTGCCGTTTCTCACATCCCGCCGGACCGGTGGCAATCCGGGTTCAAGAGGCGCCTGCGTTCAGGGCGTCCCGGAGCGGCTTTCCGGGTCTGAACGCCGCCGTGGTGGACGCCGCGACGGCAATGGTCTCGCCGGTGCGCGGGTTGCGGGCGCTGCGGGCCGGCCTGTGCCTGGCGGCGAACGTCCCGAACCCCGGGAGGCCGACCGGTTCGCCCCGGGCCAGCGATCCGGCGATGCCGGACAGCACCGCATCTACCGCCGCTCCGGCAGCGGCCCTGCTCATTCCGGTTTCACCGGCCACATGGCGCACGAGATCGCCCTTGTTCATGCTGTCGCTCCCCTGCCTGGCGCCGGACGGTTTGCACGTTCAGGACCGGTTCCGTCGAAACGCGCATGACCGATCCGTTCCTGCGATTATCCGGCGCACGGCAATCGTGGCGTTTGTAGGCCGTCCCGGTCAAGCCCGGAACGCCGAACGGCTTGTTCCGGTTGCATGACGCCACGGCTTCCGTTGCAGAACTGTCCGGCCGTCAGCCGGGGAGCAGTAAATCTCAGGCGGGTTCGACGATCACGCGCCCGCGGCCCCGGCGGACCACATAGCCGCCCCGCCGGATCGAGAGCCTGCCTTCCTGTATCAGGTTCCACAAGGCATCGGAAATGGTATTCGCATTTTCGTCCTCCCCCGGTTCCGCAACCGCCTGTTGCAGCCATTTGGAGAACGCCTCGTCGGCGATGGCCCGGCCCAGGGATTTGCGAAGCGCGTGAAGTTTGCGCGCCTGACCCTTCTTCAGGGTGGATTCATCGAACATCCAAGAAAACTCCCTTCCCGTCCTTTTGCGCATTGCTTCCGCACAATAACTGCACCCACGGCGCAAGAACAGCGGCCGAAAGAGCAACCTCGCCCCGTGCTTATTGTCGCGCCGGACGCCCGCTCTTTGCCAGCCGGTTTGCAGCCTGAATACCGCCCAGCCGCTTTCCTTGCCTTCCGGAAACAACGGCCCGCCGCAACAGTGAAGAAGCCCGGCCCCACGGCCTGCGGCATCGATATTCCGCCGCCCTCGCTTGTCCGGTGCCAACATATGACAACCGGCATTCGGCCGGATCGGGGAGACACGCCGCGACTGCCCTTGCGGCAGCGTCCGGAACAGTCGAGCCGGATGCACACTGGCGATCTGCCTCCGAAAAAGCGGAGATGCGGTCAATCCATCGCGATGCGGATGACCACGCCGCCCATCACGTCCCCGACCTTAAGGTCGGTGCGGGGGGAGTCCTTGTGGTTGTTGTGGCAGACGACGCAGGCTTCGACGACCGCATGGTCGGGATAGACCGCGGTGAAATACCGCTGGCCTCCGAGCTCCTCCTCGCCGTAGAAGGTCTTATCGGGGTTGTCGGCCACGAATGCGAGGCCTTCCTTCTCCAGCGGCGTGCCCGGGCCGTTCTTCCTGTTGATGGGGTTCAGGGAGAGCAGCGCGTAGGAGAAATCCTCGGTCTCGTCCATGACCTTTTCGGCGCCGAATCGGAACATCTGCGCCGGCAGGGGCAGTGCCGCGTCGTCGCCGAAATGCTCCGACGCGGTTATGATCTTCTCGTCTACCGTGAGGCGCTGAACCACCATGCGGGTATAGACTTCCCGGTCCGCGGACATCACCCGATACAGCATGTCGGCCACCCGCTGGTATGGAAGCCCGTCGGCCGCGGCTGCCGCCGTCGCTGCTCCAAGGCCAAGCGCAAGCCCGGCCATCCAGAACGATTTTCGTTTCATCCTGCTGGTCCTCCCTGTCTTCGGAGCGGCGATTGATGAATGCGCACTCTAGCCCCTTTCAATTGCCGCCCTTTTGCCTTTGCGCCTCCGCCCGGCGCACCGCCCAATCGATGCTCTCTACATGGACCGTCGGCGTGCCGGAGAAATTGCGGCGGATCAGGTCGGTGTCCGCCAACGCGTCCAGCGAGAAGGCGAGGCCGTGGCAGTCTAGGCACACGGTCCGGATCATCTTTTCGTTCGGTCGCAGATTGTCGTTCTGGTTGTGATTGGTCGCGATCTTTCCTCGGCGCTCGGTCTTGCTCATGTGGCAGGTGGCGCAGCTGACGCCGGTGCCCGGCTCTGCCAGGCCATCGCTTTCCGCCAGCCAGAGCGCATGGTGGGGGCTGTCGAAAAAGGCGCGACTGTGCTCGTCGTCATGGCACGACGTGCAGGCTTCGACGGCCGCCCGCACGACGTCGACTGCATGAGGCATGTGGCAGGTGCCGCAATCGAGCGCCTGGTCGGCGGCGTCGCCGCGCATGGGAAGCCGCGCCTCCCCGGCGGTCATGCGTTCGGGCACGGCCGGATCCTCGAGCCATACCATGACCGTGTCCGGGAGCACTCCATCGAGCCCCAGCCCCCTCAGGGCGCGGTGCGGATCGCGCGGCTTTGCGATCCGCGGATGCCAGCGCATGCCGTGCCGGCCCCTGACGAAGGTCCTCGCCTGCGTCCTGTGGCAATCTTCGCAGACCGACATTTCGGGCTCGTCAACCCAATGAGCTTCGACCGCGTCCGGAGAGGCGTCCCCGGCGGCGGGCGCGTGGCAGGCGCCGCAGTTGATCCCCGCCGCCGCATGGCCGGATCGGGCCCAGTCTTCGAGGACGGCGGGATCGGCGAGCGCGGACGCGGGCGCCACGGCATCGCCCGGTCCGAGCGGCGTTGCCGCGGACTGACCCTCCGCGCGGGCCCGTGCGGCAAGCGCGTGCATCGGGGTC
>JAJEAZ010000119.1 GCA_022824105.1 Alphaproteobacteria bacterium | reverse complement strand
GGTCAAGAAACAGGGAAATTGACCGCCCGGCATCGACGTTACCGGTTGGCGCCGGGGACCCAGAGGATATCGGCGGCGCCCTTGTCATTGACATGCCGGGCGGCGACGAAGAGGTGGTCGGAGAGGCGGTTGATGTAGTGCCGCGCGGCCTCGCCCACGGGTTCCTCGCGGGCGAGCGCCGTTACCGCCCGTTCCGCCCTCCGGGCCGTGGTCCTTGCAAGGTGCAGCGCCGCCGCCGCCGCCGATCCCCCCGGCAGCACGAACGAGTTGAGCGGGGCGAGGCCAGCGTTCATCGCGTCGATCTCGGCTTCCAGCCGCCGGACCTGTTCCGGGACGACGCGCAAGGCGCCGGAACGCCGTTCGCCCCCTTCCGGCGTGCAGAGGTCCGCACCCAGGTCGAACAGGTCGTTCTGGATGCGCGCCAGCATGGCGTCCACTTCACCGGATGTATGCTGGCGGGCCAGACCGATGCAGGTATTGGTCTCGTCCACAGCGCCGAACGCCTCGACCCGGATGCTGTCCTTGGCGACGCGCGCGCCGTTGCCGAGCGAGGTTTCGCCCTTGTCGCCGCCCCTCGTGTAGATCTTCGTCAGCCGGACCATCAGGGGCCGGCCAGCAATGCCGCCGCGGCAATCAGGATAATCGCAAGGAATTGCAGGCCGACGCGCAGCTGCATCAGCTTGTTGCCGTATTTCCGGTTGAAATTACCGCCGCGCATCATCCCGAAAATCCCGGTGAACAGAACGAGCGCCACAGCGGCGAGGAGAATCGGGATCAGGAAGGACAAGCGAGGGGCTCTCTATTCGGCCGGCGCAACAGGACCGGTGCGTACGATCAACTCCCGCAAAGCGGCCATAGCCTCCTCATGCCGGCGGATGTCCGCTTCGCGGGCCTCCTCATGACGGCGAATATCCGCTCCGCGCCAGTCCTTCATGTCCTCACGCCAGGCCTTGAGTTCATCGGCAGCTACGCGGCGGTCGCGCGCCCGTTCGTCGGACGACCGATCCATTGCCTTGAAGCCGCGCCAGATCAGGAAACAGGTGGCGCTGCCCACGACAATGGTCGAGGCGGCGATGGCGACGGTAGCCCAAGCGGTAATGAGCGCGGGGTCCATGACGGCGATGTTCTCGTGAACGGCCTTCGACAGCGGCTCGTAACCTATGGCCCGTCCCCGGGGCCGTCAATCGGAGCGCGCTGCGAGCGGGGGCAGGAGGCTTCCTATTCCGCCGCTGCGGGGGGCGCGGTGCGCTCGATCAGCGCGCGCAGCGCCGTCATCGTTTCCTCGTGACGGCGGATGTCGGCTTCGCGCCAGGCCTTGAGGTCGTCTGCGGCGGCCCTGCGGTCGCGCGCGCGCTCGTCGGACGAGCGGTCCATCGCCTTTAGACCACGCCAGATCAGGAAACAGGTGGCGCTGCCCACGACAATGGTCGAGGCGGCGATGGCAACGGTCGCCCAGGCGGTTATGAGCGCGGGGTCCATGGCGGCGATGTTCTCGTGAACGGCCTTCGATGTGAACCTAACCTATGGCTGGCCCTGAGGTCCGTCAATCAGAACGCTCCGCAAATACGAATCGGGCAGCCTTCTCCGACAGCGCTGCCCCGGCGTCGTAGCCGTAGAGCCATATCTGCCCCGGCGGGAAGCCGCCGCGATAGTCCGCGCGGTCCTTCGCCAGCTTGGCGTTGCGCGCTGCGACCTCCGCCGGGTCCGCCAGCAGGCAGTGGCGCTCGACAGCGCGGGACCACGCTTGAACGCGGTTGGCGCGGTCGCGCCGCAGCGCCTCGTAGCGCGCCAGCCCGTCCTCTCCCATGTCCTCGGCGAGGCAGCCGGCCAGCACCCAGGCATCCTCCAGGCTCATGGCGGCGCCCTGGGCGTGATAGGGCATCATGGCGTGCGCGGCATCGCCGAGCAGCGTCGTCCGGCCGCGCGTCCAGGCGGGCAGGCCTTCCCGGTCGAACAACGCCCATTCATGTACGGCCTCGGTGCGCTCCACCATGCGCGTCACCGTGGGCGGGAAGGGGGCCATCGCCTCGGCGGCGTCCTCCACCCGGCCGAGCCGCGACCAGGATTCCGGCGTCTCGCGGTCGGTGCGCGCAATCGCGATCCAGTTCATCAGCTGCCCGGCCGCAACCCAGTAGCGCACCATGCAGGCGTCCGGTCCCCACCACACACCCGACTCGCGCGGAATGTCGAGGTCGGCAAGCCGTTCGGCGGGAACCAGGGCGCGCCAGGCGACCGAGCCCGAGTCCCGCGCATTGCCTGTGCCGAAGAGATGGCGGCGCACCGGGCTGTGTATGCCGTCGGCGCCGATGACGATGTCGGCTTCCACGGTCTCGCCGTCCGTCAGCGTCAGGCGGCCTCCGTCCACGGCTGCAACCTGCGCCCCGAGCCTGATCCGACCCGAAGGCTGACGCCTGAGCAGGCCGTCCAGCAGGTCCGCCCGATGGGCATGGTAGTAGGGATAGCCGAAGGTCTCCCGCGCTTCCCGGCCGAGAGGGGCCTCGACCAGCATCTCGCCCTCATGGCTGCGGATCGCAAGCCCCGCGGGCTCGACACCCCAGCCGGCCATGTCGTCTTCAAGACCCAGCCAGGTCAGGATGCGCGTGGCGTTGGGGCTGAGCTGGATGCCGGCGCCGACCGCCTCAATGCGCGGCGCCTGTTCCAGCACACAGGCGTCAATGCCTCGCTTTGCGAGGGAGAGGGAAAGCGCCAGCCCGCCTATGCCGGCGCCGACGATGACGATCCGTGCCATGCAAACCGCTCCCGGGGGCGCTCAGTTCCGGCGTTCGAGCAGGCCGCGCGCGATGACGTGGGCCTGTATCTCCGCCGCCCCTTCGAAAATGTTGAGGATGCGGGCGTCGCAGAGGATGCGCCCCACTTCGTATTCCTGGGAATAGCCGTTGCCGCCATGCACCTGGACGGCATTGTCGGCATTGGCCCAGGCGGCGCGGGCGGCGAGCAGCTTGGCCATGCCGGCCTCGATGTCGCAGCGCCGGCCACCATCCTTCTCGCGCGCGGCGAAATAGGCGAGCTGGCGGGCGATCTGCGTCTCGACCGCCATCCAGGCGATCTTGCCGGCGACGCGCGGGAAGCCGAGGATCGCCTTGCCGAATTGCCTGCGTCCGGCGGCGTAGTCGAGCGCCAGTTCCATCGCGCGCTCCGCTACGCCGACCGAACGCGCCGCCGTCTGGATGCGCGCGCTTTCGAAGGTCGCCATCAACTGCTTGAAGCCCTGGCCTTCCTCGCGACCGAGAAGGTCCCCGGCGTCCACCTCAAAGCCGTCGAAGCCGATCTCATATTCCTTCATGCCGCGATAGCCGAGCACCGGAATCTCGCCGCCGTCGATGCCGGAGTCGGGGAACGGGTCGCCGTCGCCGCCGCGGGTCTTGGGCGCGAGGAACGTGGAGAGGCCGCGATAGCCGGGCGTGTCGGGGTCGGTGCGCGCGAGCAGGGTCATCAGGTCGGCGCGCGCCGCGTGGGTGATCCAGGTCTTCGCGCCGCTGATCCGGTAGGCGCCGCCGTTCCGGACCGCGCGGGTCTTCACGCCGCCCAGGTCCGAGCCGACATCGGGCTCCGTGAACACGGCAGTCGGCAGCACCGCGCCGCTCGCAATGCCGGGAAGCCAGCGCTCCTTCTGGTCCGGGGTGCCGCCCATCCGTATCAGTTCGGCCGCGATCTCGGAGCGTGTGCCGAGAGAGCCGACGCCGATATAGCCGCGTGAGAGTTCCTCCGTGACCACGCACATGGCCACCTTGCCCATGCCGAGCCCGCCCCATTCCTCCGGCACGGTGAGCCCGAACACGCCCATGGCCGCCATCTCCTCGACGACCGGCATCGGGATGAGTTCGTCGCGGCTGTGCCATCCATGCGCCGGGCCGACGATGCGCTCGTCCGCGAAGCGGCGGAACTGGCCGCGCACGAGAGCGAGCGACTCGTCCTCCAGCCCGTCGGACGGCCTCTGGCCCTCGGCGAGCAGGGCGGCGATTTCCATGCGGACCGCGTTGCTGTTGCCTTCGGCGGAGACGCGCGCGACAGCAGGGACGCGAAGCGTTGCGCCGTCGAGGCCGAGGTCCGCTGGCCGCACGACTTCCCCCTGCGACAGGACGATGCCGCCGGACAGTTGCGCCAGATATTCGCCGAAGGCCGCCTGCAGGACGAGCCGGTCGAGGTCCGTGAGCGAATCCGCGGCGTCGAGCCGCTGCGCCCAGCCCAGCATTTCGCGAAGGCCTGCGACATAAGTCGCAATCCAGGCGAATCCGTGGGCGGCGAACTGGTCGCGCTCCAGCGCGGCCGGGTCGGTTCGGCCGGCGGCCTGCACGCGCGCCGCGACGCTGCCGCGCGCTTCGTCCAGGTAGGACCCGGCCGCGTGGAGCGCTTCGTCGAGAAGGGAAATCGGAAGTGTCATGGGAACGGGTGAGCGCCTTTATTCGAGTGCGCGTTATAGCAACATGGCGCCGTCGGCTATACACTGGCCGCCCATGCCGCTTCTCGACCCGAGCCCGACCTACAAGCCCTTCCGCTATCCGTGGGCTTACGATGCGTGGCTCACGCAGCAGCGCATCCACTGGCTGCCGGAGGAAGTGCCGCTTTCCGACGACGTGACCGACTGGCGGCGCATCCTGACCCCGGGGGAGCGCAACCTGCTCACCCAGATCTTCCGTTTCTTCACCCAGGCCGATGTCGAGGTGAACAACTGCTACATGAAGCATTACGCCCGCGTCTTCGAGCCGACAGAGGTGCAGATGATGCTGGCGGCCTTCTCCAATATCGAGACGGTGCATATCGCCGCCTACAGCCATCTGCTGGACACGGTCGGGATGCCGGAAGTCGAGTATTCGGCCTTCATGCGCTACAAGGCGATGCGCGACAAATACGACTACATGAAGCAGTTCGGCTCGGACTCGAAGGAAGACATCGCGCGCACGCTGGCGGTGTTCGGCGCCTTCACCGAGGGGGTCCAGCTCTTTGCGAGCTTCGCCATCCTGCTCAACTTCCCGCGTTTCGGCAAAATGAAGGGCATGGGGCAGATCGTGGCCTGGTCGGCGCGCGACGAGACCCTGCACACCGAGAACGCCATCCGGCTCTTCCGCACCTTCGTCGGGGAATATCCCGAAGTCTGGACCGAGGCGCTGCGCCGCGAACTGGCCGAGGCCTGCCGGACGGTCATCGACCATGAGGACGCCTTCATCGACCTCGCCTTCGAGATGGGCGGCGTCGAAGGCCTCCAGCCGGAGGAGGTCAAGGCCTATATCCGGTTCATCGCCGACCGGCGGCTGGAGCAGCTGGGCCTCGAGCCGGTCTTCGCCGTTGCGGAAAACCCGCTGCCCTGGATGGACGAAATGCTGAATGGCGTGGAGCACGCCAATTTCTTCGAGAACCGCGCCACCGAATATGCGAAGGCCGCGACGCGCGGAAGCTGGGAAGAGGCATTCGCCTGAGCGGGCAAGGGCGAGGCGGCGCGGTCCGAATGACGGCCGGGCCGGCGGGGCGCTGAGCGATGGAGTTCCTGTCGTCCGCACTGTTCGTTGCGATGGGCGTCGCGGCCGCGGCCGGGCTGATGCGGGGCTTCGCGGGCGTCGGTTCCGGCATGCTGATGGCGCCGGTCTTCGCGATCCTGTTCGGGCCGGTCCAGACCGTCGCGATCATCATCCTCATGGAAATCGTGGTCACCGGCCAGCTTCTTCCGGGCGTGCGCCGCGAGATCGACTGGAAGGTCATCGCCCCCATGGGCATCGCGGCCGCCCTCCTCATGCCGGTGGGAAGCTGGCTCCTCGTGACGCTCGATCCCGACCTGATCGCAAGGGGGATCGCGCTGGTCGTGGTCGCGTTCTCGGTCCTGCTGATGGCGGGGTGGCGCTATGAGGGCGAGAAGAAGCTCTGGGCGACTCTGGGTGTCGGGGGGCTGTCCGGCGTTCTGATGGCTTCCACCAGCCTCGGCAACCCGCCGGTCATGGCGTACCTCCTTTCCAGCCGGGATGCAGCGGCGACCAACCGGGCGAATTTCACCGGCTACTTCGCCGTCACCCTCGTGGCGCTGATCGCCATGATGGCGGCGACCGGCCTGATCGACCGCAATGCGCTCTGGACCGCGGCGATATTGCTGCCCGTGTTCATGGCCGGAGCCTGGGTCGGCTCCCGTCTCTTCCGCCGTTCGAGCGAGGCGCTCTACCGCCGCGTCGCCCTCGGCCTCCTGTTCTGCGTCGGCATGTACGGCCTGCTTCGGTAGGGTGATACGGGACTCATACCGGCGGCCTCGACTTCAGACTCACGGGAAGATTGCGGCCCGTATCGTCACCCCGGCTCGGGGGCCTGCCGCCTGCTCCCATCGCGTCCGGTATGCCTGTGGCCCCTCCGCCAGGGCCGGGACGCCGGCCGGGAGACCGGCGGATGTGTCATGGAGTGTCATGTTTTGTCATGTGCGCCGCCGGAAATGTCATGTTTTGTCATGCAGGCCGTTTCCGCCGGGCTGTCGGCGCGGTCCTCCTCCCGGGCTTCGGCGAGGGTTTCGGCGGCGGCGGTCGGTTGCGGTCATGCGTGCCTCCTTCGGGGCCAGGGGCGGGACGGGCGGTCCCTGTTTTGCGCGCGTTTCGCGTGGGCGCGCGGGGCCGCGGGCGGGTGTCGGCGCCGGCGCGGTTCGTGCGCCTGATTGCGCGCGCGAGACGGCGCACGCACCTCTCGCGCTTGCTCACGCCGGGGGTTTTTCAGCCCCCAGCCGGTCGCTTTCCGCAGAAACGCCGAAAGGCGGCCCCGGAAGCCGCCTCTCTCTACTTTCATTCTACACCATACCGCCAAATGTCAAGTCCGTCCGGGAACAAAAAATGAAAACATCAGAGATTCTCCACGAAATGCCAGTGGAATGGAGGTCCGGATCGACGCTCGCCGGTATCAGCTGCGGTCTGCGAACAGCGGCGCGGCGGCCCGGTATCTGACGGGGTCGGTCCGCCGCACCATCCGCCCCTCGTCCACCGCCCGTTTCAGCCAGTCCGCCGCCTGGCTTTCCCTTACTCCGAGCTGCGCGGCGATATCGCCGGTCCGCGTCGGAACGGCCGATGCGATCGTCAAAGCGCGGCCGAGAAACAGCTCGTAGAAATCGCCGTCCTGAGGGCTGCGGGGGGCGCATGGCGGCACGCTGTATTGTCCGCTGCGCTTACCTGCGGCGACCCGGCCGTTCGAGACTGCGCGCCGCAGCCAGTCTTCCGCTTGCGGCTTCTTCAATCCGAGGCATTCGGCGATGCGTTGCGCGCCGACGGGTTGTTCCGCCGTGAGGTCGGCCATGCGGGCGAGGAAGAGCGCGTAGAGGCCGCCATCCGCCGGCGCGGGCGCGTAGGGCTCCGGCTCTTCCCGCAACGAAGGGGCGGCGGGCTCCAGCGGCAGGCGGTCCTGTCCTGCGGGGCGCGCGCCTTCCATCAGCTGTGAAAGCGGGAAGGGTTCCTCCGGCAGCCACTTCGCGCCGCGCCGGACAAGCTCCGGGTTGCCGGAACCGGGGGTGTCGTCCGGCTTCACCCAGAGCGGGACCCGGCCATGCTTCAGGTTTTCTTCGGCGCCGCTCCAGGTGCCTCCCTTGCCGGCCGCGCTGCTGACCACGACCGCAGCATCGGCGAGGCAATAGATGTAGGCATTCCGCTCCATCGCCTTGCCGACATGGAAGCGGGCCTCAGGATTGAACGGGGAAATGAGGGCCAGATCGCCCGACAGGATGTGTTGGCGGTAGTCGGCGGCCATCGCCGACCGGAGAAGGCTGTCGGCCAGGACGCCGAGCGCCGCCCCGTCCCGTTCGAGCGCACCCTGCATCGCATGTCTGTCTATGCCGCGCGCGCCGCCGGACACGAGCGAACAGCCTTGCTCGGCGGCCTTGGCGCCCAGACTGCGGGCGAATTCGAGGCCGTCCTCTCCGGCGTTCCGGGAGCCGACGACGGCAATGCCGCCCCGCTCCAGCAGCGCCTTGTTTCCGCAACCGAAGAGCACGGCGGGCGCCGCCCTGCCGAGGCGCCGCTTCAGGCGTTCCGGGTAATCGGGGTCGGAGCGGGTGAGCACCCAAAGCCCGGCGCGCTCCCAACGCTCCAGGGAGAGGCCGAGCGCCGCGCCGCGATTCAGCAGGCCGCGCAGCCGGACCCGCGTTACCTTCCGGTCCTCCCAGCCTTCGAGCAGCGCGTCGAGATCGCCTCTCAGCAGAGCGGACGGCTCCAGCCCGTTGTCGTGCAGCCAGCCGGCGAGTCGTCCCCATTCCCTGTTGGAGAGTGGCTTGCTGCCATCGGAGTCGGATTTCCCGAACGAGACATTCAGGAGCAGCACTGCCTGGGCTTGAGGTGTCAGCAGCATGGCGCCCACCTATCGGGCCGTCGCCAGCGCCAGCGGCCACACGGGACCGCCGCCGGCCCGCCGTAGCAGGGCCGCCACCACCGTCATCGTCCACGCCGAGTCCACCACATCGTCAACGAGCAGGACAGGATCGGCGGGCGGCTTGCCGGCGATGGAGAAAACGCCGTCGAGATTGCGGCACTGGTGGAACCTGTTCTGCTGGAGCTTCTGCGGCTCGTTGTCCATCACCTTCTCGACCAGCGGCAGGAACGGCAAGCCGAGCCTGTTGCCGAGGCGCTCGGCAAAGTCAGGCACAAGGTCCGGCCGGTTTCTGGAGGGCACGCAGGTTATCCATGCGGGCTCCGGCATCGGCCGCCAGCGGCCCCGGATCATCTCGGCTGCCGCATCGACGAGTTTATCGTCGAACCGGCCGCCGCGCTTGCCTTCCGCAACCAGTCCTCCCCAGCCCGTGTCGTTCCAGCGTGACAGGATGCGCCCGGTCTGGGCCAGCAGTTCGTCAGGAAGCCTTCCTTCGAATCCG
>JAJEAZ010000263.1 GCA_022824105.1 Alphaproteobacteria bacterium | reverse complement strand
GTCGGCATAGACGGCATCATGCTGAACGAGCACCACAATGCGCCGTTCTGCATGCAGGCCAAGGCCAACATCTTCGCGGCGATCCTGGCGGGCATGACCGAGAAGGTGAAGATCGTCATGCTCGGCAACCCGCTGCCGCTGTCGGAAAACCCGGTCCGGCTCGCCGAAGAACTGGCCATGATCGACATGATTTCCAAGGGCCGCCTGGTCTCCGGCTTCGTGCGCGGCGGCGGCCAGGAGCAGCTCGCCGCCGGCGTCAACCCCGCCTACAACCGCGAGCGCTTCGAGGAGGCGCACGACCTCGTCGTCCGCGCCTGGACCGAGACCGGCCCGTTCCGCTTCGAAGGCCGGCACTACCAGAACCGGGTGGTGAACCCGTGGGCGGTGCCGCTGCAGAAGCCCTATCCGCGCGTCTGGGTGCCGGGCGTCATCAGCCGCGAGACCATCGTCTGGGCGGCCGAGCAGCGCTATCCCTATATCGCGCTCAACACCTCCATCGCCGACACCAAGAAGATCTGGCAGACCTATGACGATGTGGCGCTCGAGGCCGGCTACGAGGCCGGGCCGGAGAACCGCGGCTACCTGATCCAGGTCCATGTCTCGGACAATGAGGAGAAGGCCATCGAGAACGCGCGCCAGTTCCGCTGGATGCAGGGCGAGTTCACCGGCCTGGCGCACCCCGTCTGGTCCACGCCGTCCGGCTATTCCTCGCCGCGCAACCGCCGCGCCTTCGTCGAGTTCGCCGCCGGCCGGCGGGCCAATCCGCGCGGCCAGACGAGCTTCGAGCAGCAGATGGAGGATCTGCGCATCATCGCCGGCACGCCGGACACGGTGGTGCCGAAGCTGCGCCGCATCCTGGAGGAGACGCGGCCCGGCATCCTGGCGCTCTGGGGCAATGACGGGACCGTGAGCCAGGAAGACTCGATGACCTGCATCCGCATGATCGGCACGGAGGTCTTCCCGGCGATCCGCGAGATCGCGAAGGAACTCGACCTCAAGAGCCCCTTCGAGGCCGAGGCCCCGGTCTCGATCAGATACTCGACGGACCTGAAGGCACCTGCCGCCGCTGCGGAGTAAGGCGGCGGGCTGGCCTTACGGGAAGAACTTGAGCGCAACCATGAGGCCTGCCAGCCCGGCGGCCACGGCGTAAAGCCTGTTGAGAAGTTCGGCCTTTAGAACCGCCAGATCGGCCCGGGTCGCCAATTGGTCCCGGTCGGCGCTCGCAGCGGCGCGCCCCATTTCGGCAACCGCTTCGGCATGGTCGGGGTCCATGCCGGCGTCTTTCAGGGGCGGGCGGCGGCAAGCGTATCGAAAGCGGCGCTCACAGGTTGGCGCTTCCCCGGGTGACCGGGCCGTTATCGCCCTTCCGCAGGGGGCGTCCGCCAATTTCGCGACGGAAGATCATCGGGCGAAGTCCCTCGTGCCGACCATGGACAATGGGCCATGGCGGAAGGCGCGATGTCAAGGCCGCCGGATCACCGCCTCGGAGAAACGGCGCATGTTGGCGAGCGCCTCCTCGCGCTCCATGGCGCCGAAGGCGATCTGGCAGAGCAGGTGGCCGACGCCGGCGTCGCGGAGCGCGGCGACCTGCTCGCGCACGCGGGCGGGGGAGCCGAAGATCGAGCCGGTTTCCATCGCCTGAGTGACCGCCTCGCCGTCCGGGACCGAGGGGTCGCTCATCGCGTTGAGCATGGCCGGGTCGATCTCGAAATCCGGCGGGTTGAGCGTGGCGCGCAGATGCATGATATGGGCGCGGGCCGCCACGAGATGCGCATACAGCCGGTCTTCGGCCTCGGCGTCCGAGTCCGCCACATAGACATTGCGCCAGACCGCGGCGTCGCCCAGCAGCCGGGCGCGCTTGCCGGGGGCGTAGCCGCCGGCCTCCAGCCCCTCGGCATAGAGCGTCCAGCGCGCCGGGATGGCCTCCAGCGGCAGGCGCGTCGTCAGCAGCGGCAGCCCGGCCTCGCCGCATTCCCGGAAGGAGGCGGGCGAGATCGCCGAGCGCCAGAGCGGCGGGCCCGGCCGCTGCACCGGCCGCGGGCGGATTGCCGGTATCTCGAAGTCGTGGAACGCGCCCTTGTGGCGGAACGGCGCCTCGGTCCAGACCTGCTCCAGGATGGAGACGGTCTCGGCCATCCGCGCGCGGGAATCGCCGCTGCGCAGGCCGTAGCCGACGAACTCGTATTCGTTATAGACCGTGCCCTTGCCGATGCCGATGTCGATGCGCCCGCCGGAGAGGTTGTCGAGCAGGGAGAGCTGCGTCGCAAGCCGCACCGGGTGGTGGAACGGCGCCTGCACCACGGCGAAGCCGATCCTGAGCCGCGTCGTGCGCATGGCGAGCGCGGCGGCGAAGGTGAGCGCATCGCAATAGACGCTCTCGCCGGTGAAATAGTGCTCCGTCAGCCAGACATCGGAGAAGCCCGCCGCTTCCGCCGCCTCCGCAAGCGCGATCTGGTCGGCGATGCATTCGCGGTCCGCCTCCGGCGCGGGCGAGGCCGAGAGCGTCAGCCAGCCGAACTTCACCCTGCCGTCACTTTCGCTATCGCCCTTGCCCGGAAGATTCCGCCGCTGTCAGGCGGCGGGGCGGCGGCCGGCAATCGCCTCGCGGAGGCCGTCGAGCAGGCCCTCGAGCCGCGCCTGCCCGTGTTCGACCGCCCGCAGCCGGTCTTCGACCACGTCTATGCGGGCGCCGAGGCTCCTGTTGATCTCGTCGATGCGCCTGTTGGTCTCGTCGATGCGCGCGCCGAGGCTCTTGTTGACCTCGTCGATGCGCTTGTTGGTCTCGTCGATGCGCGCGCCGAGATTTTTGCTGACCTCGTCGATGCGCGCGCCGAGACGCTCCTCGAGCCGCGCGTGGCTGCGCAGCAGCAGCGCCGCGACGGCGATGAGGATGGCGGGCGTGAGCCAGGCGGACAGTTCCAGCGGCATGGACGGCCTTTCCTTCGGCGCGGAGTGTGCCCCCAACGGAGCGCGCCGGCAAGAGGCCGCCTGTGCCCGCGCGCCTTTGCATTTCGCGGCCGGCTGGATTATGGCAGGGGTTCCGCCGCGCGGAACGCGGCGAATTACACGAATGGCGGCGTTCCGCGCCGTTGCCGCGCGGAACGCGGCGAATTACACGAAGGGCGGCGTTACGCGCCGCCGCGAGGGAACGGGAGGGGGCGCTTCCCCATGAATGCGACCAACATGCGCAAGGTGCTCTGCGTGCAGGGCATGCCGAAGGCCGGGCTCGACCTGTTCGCGGCCCGCGACGATATCGAGGTCGAGATCGTCCACGAGGGCCCGGATTTCGACCTCCGGGCGCATCTGGGCGATATCCACGGCATCACGCTGTTCGGCACGCCCTACACGCGCGAGCTGATCGAGGCCACGCCCAATCTGGAAGTCTGCTCGCGCTTCGGCGTCGGCTTCGATTCCGTCGACGTGGCGGCGCTCACCGACCGCGGCGTGCCGCTCATGGTCGCCGGCACCGCCAATTCGGTCACCGTGGCCGAGCACGCCATGTTCATGATGCTCGACCTCGCCAAGATGGCGCGCCCCTACCATGCGGGCGTGGCGGCCGGGAATTTCGGCGTGCGCAACGAGTATTCAGCCCTCGACCTCTATGAGAAGCGGCTGCTGTCGGTCGGTTTCGGGCGCATCGGCTCGCGCACGGTGAAGCGCGCCGTCGCCTTCGAGATGGACGTGCAGGTGTACGACCCCTATGCGGACCCGGCGGCGGTCAGCGCGGCGGGCGCGGCGCTCGTGGACGACCTCGACGCGGCGCTGGCGGCGGCGGATTTCGTCACCATCCACTGCCCGCGCAACGAGGAGACCTACGGCCTGATCGGCGCGGACCGGCTCGCGCGCATGAAACCCACCGCCATCATCGTCACCACGGCGCGCGGCGGCATCGTGAACGAGGCCGCGCTGATCGAGGCGCTGCGGAACCGGACCATCCTGGCGGCCGGCATCGACGTGTTCGACCCGGAGCCGCCGCTTCCCGGCAACCCGCTCTTCACCATGGACAATGTGCTGCTCTCGCCGCACTCGGCGGGCGTGACCCGCGAATCGATGGACCGCATGGCGATGGTCACCTGCCAGAACGTCATCGACGTCTTCGACGGCAGGCCGGTGCCTGCCCATGTGGTCAACAAGGAAGTCCTCGGCTAAGGAACGCAAGGAACATGCGCAAGAACAACGTCCTCGAAACCTGGAAGGCCGGCGGCGCGGTCGTCAATGGCTGGCTCGCGATCCCGAGCGGCTTCTCCGCCGAGGTCATGGCCGGCTGCGGCTGGGACAGCGTCACCATCGACCTCCAGCACGGCATGGTCGATTACACCGCCGCCGTGCCCATGCTGCAGGGGATCTCGCTGTCGAACGCGACGCCGATGGCGCGCGTGCCCTGGCTGGAGCCGGGCATCATCCAGAAGCTGCTGGACGCCGGCAGCTACGGCATCATCTGCCCGATGATCAACACCCGGGAGGAATGCGAGAAGCTGGTCTCCTGCTGCAATTACGCGCCCAAGGGCTCGCGCAGCTTCGGGCCGATCCGCGCCGTCATGTATGCCGGCGCGGACTATGGCGAGCACGCCAACGACACGGTGCTCGCCATCGCGATGATCGAGACCCAGCAGGCCATCGACAATCTGGACGACATCCTCTCCACGCCGGGGCTGGACGGCATCTATGTCGGCCCCTCGGACCTCTCCCTCTCGCTCGGCCATGCCCCGCAGCTCGACACCGAGGTGCCGGAGGTGGTGGCGGCCATCGACACCATCCTTGCCGGCGCGAAGAAGCATGGCGTGCCGGCCGGCCTGCATTGCGGCGGGCCCGAATATGCCGCGCGGATGTTCGAGAAGGGCTTCCAGCTCGCGACCATCGCCAATGACAGCCGGCTGATGGCCCAGGGCGCCATGGCCGCGGTCGCAGCCCTCAAGGGCAAGATGGCCGACAGCAACATCTCCGGCAGCCCTTACTGAGCCGGGCGGCGGCGCCGACGCCGCCAACCGTCCGATCCGTCTGTCTTTCTGCAGGCTGGTAGGCCGCGCACGCGCGCGGCTTGCAGGCGCCGTCTGTCCGGTGCGAAAATGCCATCTGGATGAAGGCGCGAGCGTGGGCCGGAATGGGCACGAATTTGCAGGACAGGATAAACTGTCTGGTCGTCGGCGACGCCGCCGCCGTTCTTTCGGAATTGCCGGACAACAGCATCGATCTCGTCGTCACCTCACCGCCCTATTGGACCGCCGTCGAATACGAAACGGCGACGCAGGAGAGCGGCGGAAGCTACGACGAGTATATCCGGGCGCTCCTGCATGTCTGGCTTCAATGCTTCCGCGTATTGAGGCCGAACGGAAAGCTGGCAATAAATACTCCCATATTGCCGATCCCCAAGAAGATTATCGGCAACCAGCATACGCGGCATATAAAGAATATAAACAACGATATCGAATGCTCGATACTATCGAATTCCGGTTTTCTCAGATACAGCCTGTTCGTCTGGCAGAAGCAAACCTCCAAGATGATGTTCGGGAGCTATCCCTATCCCGGCAATATACTCGAAAACAATACTGTCGAATTCATCAATGTATATGTCAAGCCGGGGAAACCGCCGAAATACTCCAAACCGGTCAAGGAAGCGAATATCCTGAAACAGGAGGAATGGGTCGATCTCGCCCAGCAGGTCTGGTTCATGTATCCGGAAGATGTCAAGCGCGATGCCGAACACCCGGCGCCATTCCCGGAAAAACTGCCCGGACGCTTGATTCGCATGTACACCTATGGGGCTTGGGGCGATTTCGATGGGGATATTGTCTTGGACCCCTTCTGCGGGACGGGCACCGCCTGCGCCGTCGCCAAGAGGATGAGGCGCCGGTTCATCGGCATCGACATATCGGAAAAATATATCGCCATGGCGCAACAGCGGCTTGCCCTCGCCAGGGAAGGGGACAGCCCTCTGCTGCTCGTGGGCCGCGGAAAGTATCCGGGCAAGGAGGAACTGGCCGGTTTCGACAGCGTTTTGGCCCTGGGAAACGCCGGCCGTGCTGCAGAGAAGAAACACAAGCGCGAAACCTATGGCCGGTCGGGGTTCGGCGAGGAGGACGGCGGTTTCGATTACCTGTATGAAGATCGTCAATTGCCGCTCGGGCTGGAGGAGTTCGGATAATGGCCCGAAGCCGGGCGCTGGAATCCAGAATCAAATCGGACGCCGAGTCTCCTGCCTTCCTGTATGTTCCTAAAGGGAAATCCGTTTCCCAGGAAAATTGGTCACTAATTGCCCAACTCCTGAAGATACTGGACGGGCACAGGCGAACACCTTGGACGGATGCGCAATCGGCTTTCGTGGAAAAAATAGCGGCAAGAAAACTTATACGCCCATACAAAAGCTATGAGAGCGGATTTAGCGCAATTGGCCGGATGCAATTTCCAGTGTGGAGATTACTCGGTCTGGCTTGGATAAACAATGATGGCGTACCGGAGGTAACAGAGATCGGTAGAACATTCTTGCGGAGTGGAACGAAAAAGCGCCAAAATCTTCTATCCATGCAGGTCCATAGATATCAATTTTGGAATCCCGCATTGCCGAAGCACTTTAAGGAATTCAGGACGTTTCCAGTGCTGTCGTTTTACAAAGTCCTGCAGAATATTGGGTGGTATGCGAGCCGGGAGGAATTCCTCCTGTTTGTGTCGCGGGTACGAAGTTCCGAGGACGCAACGGAAGTCGCCAGCCTTGTCGAGGAGTTTCGCGCTTGCGCAGACGGGGAAAGAGTACGGCTTGTCGATTTAGCCACAAGATTGTCGGCTTCGTCGCATGCCAGGAGCGGTGAGGGCACCACTTATGTCAAGGTAAGAAACAACATCGCGTATATCTGGAATTTCCTGAAATTGTCGCGATATGTCGAGACGGAGCGAAACCGGATCCACATACCGGAGCGGCATCGCCGGAGCGTCAGGAGGGTGATGGACGCATCGCAGGACGCTGAATTCGTGGACTATCTGTCGGAGCAGGACTGGCTGGCCAGCTACGGCGCGGTCCCCGACAAGGCGAATTGGGAAGCCCCGTGGACCAAGGCGGAGGACGCGCGGGAGTATTACCAGAGAATTGGCCGAATAGACGCTGCGGCGGAGGCGCTGACGCGCGAGGCTCCGGGCATTTCGGAGAAGCGTGTGGGCGCATATCGGCGCGTCCAGATAATGGAGCGAGTGCTGGAGGATATTCTGGAGCAGAACCTGGATGAGTTGGAGCCGGGTTTGAGGCTGGTGAGGCGCCAGTTCCCGACGGCGGTAGGGCCTATCGACTTGCTGGCGCAGGACCGAAACGACGCTTATGTCGTGATCGAACTGAAGCGGGGCCGGACGAGCGACCGCGTGGTCGGGCAAGTTCTCCGTTATCTGGGCTGGGTAACGGATCGGCTGGCCCAAGGAAACGAGGCCAAGGCGCGCGCCATCGTGGTGGGCCGGAACTACGACAGGAAATTCGCGGCGGCAATCACGGCAGCTAACCGCGTCAGCCCCTATACCTACGATATCCGGGCCCGGTTCGAACCGTGGCCCGGATAGGCGCACTCAGTCGGCGTTATCCCTACTCCGCCTTCCTGCGGTCCAGCAGGGCGGCGGC